>JAAYSW010000101.1 GCA_012523875.1 Clostridiales bacterium | reverse complement strand
GGAGCAAAATGGACGAATTTGAAAGTATTATACGATATCAATTTAAAAACAAGAAAATATTAACGGAAGCAATTTCCCACTCATCATATGCAAATGAGAAGAAAAAATCGAGAAATAGCAATGAAAGATTGGAATTTTTGGGGGATAGTGTTCTTTCAGTTATTGTATCGCAGTATTTATTTGAGCATTTTTCACACTTACCAGAGGGCGAATTAACGAAAATCCGTGCATCGTTGGTATGTGAAAAATCACTGCATGGCTTTGCAAAACAGATAAGGCTTGGTGATTTTTTGCTTTTGGGTAAGGGTGAGGAGCATACAGGTGGAAGGGAACGCCCTTCAATTCTTGCAGATGCCTTCGAGGCTGTTATTGCAGCAATTTATCTTGATGGTGGGCTTGAGGCTGCACGAAAACATGTTTTAAGGTTTATTCCTGATGATATAGACAAGAAAAGTCCTACAGCATTCAGCGATTATAAAACAATTTTGCAAGAGGTTATACAAAAGAATCCTGAGGAAAAAGTTGAGTATATTCTTGCGGATCAAACTGGACCTGACCATAATAAAGCCTTTAAAGTTCAGGTCTGTCTTAATTCAAATATTATTGGTACAGGTACGGGAAAGAGTAAAAAGGAAGCAGAACAAATGGCTGCAAAAGAGGCCTTGGGGTTAATGGGTTATGAAACATAATAATATAGCAATTTTTGTGCCGCATCTTGGCTGCCCAAATATGTGTAGTTTCTGTAATCAGCATAGCATAAGTGGTGAAGAAACCTTACCCTCTGCTGAAAGAGTAAAACAGATATGTGAGCAGGCAATGCGGGAGGTTTCCAATAGAAGTAACACAGAAATTGCTTTTTTTGGAGGAAGTTTTACCGCAATAGAACGTGGATATATGCTTGAGCTTTTGGGGGCGGCAAATGAATTTGTCGGTAAAGATGGCTTTAAGGGAATAAGAATTTCAACACGCCCTGATTATATTGATGAGGAAGTTCTTGCACTGCTTAGAAGCTTTGGTGTTACTGCAATTGAGCTTGGGGCTCAAAGTATGGTTGATAAGGTGCTATTTGCTAATAATAGGGGACATTCTGCTGAGGATATAATGAATGCTTCTAGGCTTATAAACGAAAACGGATTTGAACTTGGATTACAGATGATGGTAGGGCTTTATAAAAGCACGATTGAATATGAGTATGAAACAATGAGGGAAATCGCTAGGCTCAGCCCTGAAACTGTACGGATTTACCCTGTTGCTGTGCTTGGTGGAACAAGGCTTGGTGAGCTATATCAAAAGGGTGATTATACTCTTTATAGTTTTGACGAAGTTGTTGGAATTTGTGCCGAAATGTTGACTTTCTTTGAAGAAAATGGAATAAGAATTATAAGAATGGGACTCCATGCGTCTGAAATCATTGAATCAGAGATGATGGGAGGCTTTTACCACCCAGCATTTAAGGAAATTGTTGAAAGTAGAATTTATAGGAATAATATTACAGAAGCAACCAACAGCCATCCTTCTCGTGATAATTATAATATTTATGTAAATAGCAATTGTATAAGCAAGGCTTTAGGACATAAAAAAAGCAATGTCATATATTTCAATGAAAAGGGAATTAGTATAAAAATTAAATCGGATAGCAAATTAAAAAAATATGAATGCAAATTAGAGGACGGGTATTAATGTATTTAAAATCACTGGAGTTGCAAGGATTTAAATCCTTTCCTGATAAAATTAAATTGGATTTTGATAAGGGTCTGACAGCAGTTGTTGGACCAAATGGTAGCGGAAAGAGTAACATTGGTGATGCTGTAAGATGGGTGCTTGGTGAGCAATCAACAAAAACCTTGCGTGGAAATAAGATGGAAGATGTTATTTTTTCCGGTACTATGACGAGAAAACCTGTTGGCTATGCTTCTGTTACGCTTAATATTGATAATTCAGAACGTGGGCTTAGCGTGGATAATGATGAAGTAGCAATTACAAGAAAGCTTTACAGAAGTGGCGATAGTGAATATCTTATTAATGGAAGAAATGTAAGATTAAAAGATATTAATGAATTATTCATGGATACGGGGCTTGGACGGGATGGCTATTCCATTGTCGGTCAGGGAAGAATTGCTGAGATTGTTGGAGCTAAAAGTAATGACCGTAGGGATATTTTTGAGGAGGCAGCTGGGATATCTAAATTCCGTTATAAAAAAGCTGAGGCAGAACGAAAGCTTGCTAAGGCACAGGAGAACATTATAAGGCTTAATGATATTGTAGTCGAACTTGAGGTACGAGTTGAGCCACTTAGGATACAATCAGAAAAAGCTGAGAAGTTTTTAGTGCTGGCTGATAAGAAAAAGAGGTTGGAGATTTCAGTTTTCCTAAATCGGCTTGACGAATTAAGGGTGGAAATTAAAAAAATCCATGAGGATATTCTTATTTGTGATGCACAATATGATAATGTAGAAAATGAGATTGCACAAGGAGAAGAAAAAATTCGCCAAGGTTATCGAAAAGTGCAGGAAACTTCTGCTGAAATAGAGAGAATACGTGCTAAAACTGTTGAGATTGAGAAAAAATCACTAGAATATATGTCGGATATAGCTGTGTTCGAAAACGATATTTTACATAGTAAAAATACGATTGATGCAATTAAATTAAAGCAAAATGATGAGCAGAATTCGGTTATTGATATTAATGAGCGAACAGAAGCCCAGCAACAACTACTTAAAGAATCGTTAGAAAAACAATCGAAAATCATTGATGAGATTAAAGAGGTTTCAGAACAGTTTGCTGATATAGAAATAGAGGTAGAGGATGTTAGTAAGCTATTTGATGATGCTGAGAATAAACTTAATTCTCTCTATATAAAACAAGGTGAATACAGAGTTAATATCAATTCATTGGAAGCAACTGTTAAGGATATGGATGAACAGATTAATAATGAATCTGCGAAAAAAAATGAACTACAGGCGGAATTAAGCAATTATGATACCGAAATAAAATCTCTAAAGGAGGATATGGATAGGTTAGAGGCTGTTGAACAGGAGCAAGTGAACAAAATTGATGGCTATATGTCACTTTATCAGCAAAAATTAAAAAAGCTTGAAAATGAAAAAAAAGAATATGAACAAGCTATGCTTAGGCTTAAAGAAAAACAGCAGAGGGTAAAATTGCTAATTGACCTTGAAAACAGTATGGAGGGTTTTGCAGTAAGCGTTAAAGAGATAATAAGATTATCAAGAAGTTCATCAATAAAGGGAATACATGGCACTATAGCCCAACTTATTAAGACTGAAGATAAGTATATAACAGCGATTGAAACTGCATTGGGTGGTGCGTTGCAGAATATTGTTGTTGATGATGAGAGTATTGCTAAACGTTGCATTAAGCTTTTAAAAGAAAGAAAAGCTGGTCGTGCAACATTTTTGCCGATAACATCTGTTAAGGGTTATACATTTAATAAAGGGAATCTAAGTGATGAAGCTGGGTTTATTGCAATGGCTAATGAGATTATTACCATAAACCCGACATATAATGGAATAATTAACTCGTTACTTGGAAGAATAGTTATAGCTGACAATATTGATAGTGCAACATTTATCGCAAAGAAATATGGATATAAGTTTAGGATTGTTACACTTGATGGTCAGGTTATTAATGTAGGAGGGTCTTTTACGGGCGGTTCTGCTGTTCGTTCAAGTGGAGTTCTTACAAGGAAAAATGATATAAACAAGCTAAATGATGATATAATAGACCTGACAGCTAGCCAAAGGCATCTTGAAAAGAATGTTGATAAGTTAAGGAATGATACTATAAGGCTTGCAAATTGCATTGAGCATGAAAAGGACGAAAAGGTAAGTATTGCTGAGGATATAATTAGATTTCAGTCAGAATATACACGTTTAATTTCAATGCAAAAGCAAATGAATGCTCAGCTAGAAAACACTATTAAACAGACGAACAGTCTAGCTAATAAGCGAGATTACTATGTTGGACTTATAGAAAAGCTAACAAACGAATTAAAGGCTATCAACAGTAAAATAACTATTCTTGAAAAAGATATATCTAGCCAACAGGGAAGGCATAAAAGCTTGCAGGGACAGCGAAAAGAGTTTATAGAAAAGCTTTCCTTATTGAAGATTAGTCAGATGGAAATTTCAAAGGACAGGGAAGCGATTGAGCGTGAGATAGCTATTCTAAAGCAGAATAGAATTGAAGCTGATAGTAGATGTGAGCAGGCTTTAGCAGAAATTGTTATGCAGGAAAGGGTTATTACTGAAAAGAAAAGCTGCATTGAAGAACGGAAAAACCTTGTAGAACAGGTAAAACAAGAAGTTTTAGATAATAGTAAAAGGCTTGATGCTTTGCGAGTTATGCGTGATGAATATGAGAAAAGTATCACTGAAATCAGAAGCGGAATGAAAGCGGTTAACTCTGAACGTGAAAAACTATTACAAGAAAAAAGTCGCTTGGACGAAAGGCAAGTATCTAAGCAAAAGGATTATGATAGAATTATCACTCAATTATGGGAGGATTATGAATTATCCCGTTCCGAAGCACAGAATTTCTCAGAAAAAATAACTGATATGGTAGCTGCAAAAAGGGAGCTTAATGAGCTGAAAAATAAAATTAGGGCACTTGGTAATATCAATGTCTCAGCAATTGAGGAGTATAAGGAGGTTTCGGAAAGATATGAATTCCTTTCAGAACAGCTTGATGATGTTGAGGCATCTAAAAGAGAGTTAGAACGATTGATAGAAGATTTAACACAGGAAATGCAACATATCTTTCTTGATAGTTTTAATAAAATTAATGAAGAGTTCAAGAGGATTTTTGTAGAGCTTTTTGGTGGTGGCAAGGCAAAATTAGTCCTTTCTGAGCCTGAAAATATATTAGAATCTGGGATAGAAATCGTAGTCGCACCTCCAGGGAAGGTTATAAAAAATCTTATTTCACTTTCAGGGGGAGAGCAGGCATTTGTTGCTATTGCTATCTATTTCGCAATTTTGACAGTGAAACCTGCACCGTTTTGTATACTTGATGAGATTGATGCTGCACTTGATGAGGTTAACGTATTAAAATATGCACAGTATTTGAAGAATTTTGTTACAACAACGCAATTTATTCTAATAACGCATAGACGTGGTAGCATGGAATCAGCAAATATCTTATACGGCGTTACTATGCAGGAGGATGGGGTATCGAAACTATTAAAATTAGAACAGGTTGATTTTTTGGTAGATAAGTAGTATTATAATGGTAAGAGTGTTTTAAAGGCGTAACCATGAGAATTTATACATAAGGTTAATTAAACATAGTGAGTTATAAAGGAGAGCTTATGGGTATATTTAATAAAATAAAAAAAGGGCTGCTTAAAACAAAAAACTCCATGATTAAAAAGTTGGAGAAGGTAGTGAACTCTTTCACAAAGATAGATGAGGAACTCTTTGAACAGCTTGAAGAAATTATGATTATGAGCGATGTTGGGGTGGAAACCTCTATTAAGATATGTGAAGTATTAAGAAAAAAAATTAAAGAATACGGTGTTACTGATCCAGCGGAAATAATGGGGCTATTGCATGAGGTTGTTTCCGAAATGATGGGTGATGATATAGAACTTGATTTATCTACGACGCCATCAGTTATTCTTGTAATTGGTGTAAATGGTTCTGGTAAAACCACTACAATTGGTAAGATGTGTCGAAACTTTAAGGAGGATGGGAAAAAGGTTCTGGTTGCAGCGGCTGATACCTTTAGAGCAGCTGCAATTGATCAGCTTGAGGTATGGACAGAGCGTGCTGGTGTTGATATTATTAAGCATGCTGAGGGTTCTGACCCTGCGGCAGTTATTTTTGATGCAATAGCGGCAGCTAAAGCCAGAAAATGTGATGTTCTTGTATGCGATACTGCTGGACGACTTCATAATAAAAAAAATCTTATGGATGAACTAGCTAAGATAAATAGAATTATTGAAACCCAGGCTGAGGGGTGTGCAAAGGAAATACTACTCGTGCTTGATGCAACTACTGGACAGAATGCAGTAAATCAGGCAAGATTATTTAGAGAAGTTGCTAATATCACAGGAATAGTATTAACTAAATTAGATGGCACTGCTAAGGGTGGTATCGTTATTTCAATTAAGAATGAATTAGATATACCTGTAAAGCTCATTGGTGTGGGTGAGCAAATTGATGATTTACAGCCCTTTGATTCAAAGAGCTTTGTAACTGCGTTGTTTGAGAAACCAGATGCTAGTGAGGAAGAAGATGATGAATAATAAAATTGTTCTTGCATCAAATAATAATCATAAGTTGCTGGAAATATCAGAAATGCTTAAACCATTAGGCTATACAGTTATTTCTCAATCACAGGCTGGAATATCACTTGATGTTGAGGAGACAGGAACAACCTTTGAGGAAAATTCTTTACTGAAAGCGAGAGCAATATATGGGGTTTGTAAGACTGCTGTTATTGCCGATGATAGTGGGCTTGAGGTG
>JAAYSW010000100.1 GCA_012523875.1 Clostridiales bacterium | reverse complement strand
TGATAGCGACTCTTTGTAGTCTTGCAAGAGAAAATCTGGATACAGTAATGCCCGGATATACGCATTTACAAAGGGCACAGCCAATTACTTTTGCACATCATCTTATGGCTTATACTCAAATGCTTTTAAGGGATATTGAGCGACTTGAGGATACGAGCAAGCGTATGAATTATTGCCCACTTGGAAGTGGGGCATTGGCTGGCACGACTTATCCAATAAATAGGCAGCAGGTATCTAAAGATTTAGGATTTACTGCTCCAATGGTCAATAGCCTTGATGGTGTTTCAGACAGGGATTTCTGTGTGGAGCTTGCTTGTGCTATATCACTTATTATGACACATTTATCACGCTTTTCTGAGGAGATTATTTTGTGGTGTTCATGGGAATTCAAGTTTATTGAACTTGATGATGCTTATGCTACTGGTTCTTCGATTATGCCACAGAAGAAAAATCCAGATATAGCAGAACTTATTCGTGGTAAAACTGGGCGAGTAACTGGGGATTTAGTAACATTGCTTTCAATGCTTAAAGGTTTGCCACTTGCTTATAATAAGGATATGCAAGAGGATAAAGAGGCAGTTTTTGATGCTGTTGATACGGTTTCACTTTGCATAAAAACATTTACACCAATGCTTGCAACTATGAGAGTTAATAAGGAAAATATGCGTAATGCTGCTGCTAAGGGATTTATTAATGCTACTGATTGTGCAGATTATCTTGTGAAGAAGGGTATGCCTTTTAGGGATGCGTATAAAATTACAGGTAGACTTGTTGCATTTTGTATTGAAAAAGGATTGACGCTTGAAACGGTAGATATTGGTGAGTATAAGAAAATGTCGGAACTTTTTGAAAATGATATTTATGCTGCAATCAATCTTGAAACTTGTGTTAACCAGCGTACTTCCAATGGGGGGCCATCACCCGAATCTGTGATAAAACAGATTGAACATACGGAAAATAAATTAAAGTAAATCGGACTTAGGAGGTTTAAAATGGCTACTAAGGTGTATATTGATGGGCAAGAGGGAACAACGGGGCTGAAAATTCTTGAACGCTTTGAGGGTAGGAAAGATATTGAGATTTTGAGAATTGATGAGAGTAAACGTAAGGATTTAAATGAAAGAAAACGTCTTATTAATGCCTCAGATTTTACATTCCTTTGTTTGCCTGATTATGCTGCGATAGAGGCAGTTTCGCTTGTTGAGAATAAGAATGTAAGAATAATTGATGCCTCAACCGCACATAGAACTAAGAATTCATGGGCATATGGATTTCCTGAGCTTTCAAGTGAACATAGAGAGAAGATAAAAAACTCAAAGAGAGTTGCGGTTCCTGGATGCTATGCAAGTGCATTTATCGCCCTTATTTATCCATTGATAAAGGCAGGTCTTTTGCAGCCACATTACCCTGTATTTGCATATGCTACCTCTGGCTATAGCGGAGCAGGTAGGCAGATGATTGAAAAATATGAGGATAAAAATCGCCCTAAGGAAATGGATGGCCCTATGCAATATGCTTTGGAACAAAACCATAAGCATCTACCGGAAATGCAAATTATTTCAGGTCTAGCATATAAGCCGATGTTCAACCCTATGATTTGTGATTATTATAGCGGCATGACTCTTTCTATTCCGATTCAAGCAAGGCTTTTACACCGCTTGGTAGATATTCAAGACTTTTGGAATGTTTATGATAAACACTATAAAAATCAGAATTTTGTAAAAGTCAAAAAGCTTGCAGGCGAGGGTGAGCTTAGTGGGGGATTTTTGCCATCTAACTATCTAAGCGGAAATAATAAGATGGATATTTTTGTTTTCGGAAATAGTGAGCAGATTTTATTATGTGCCTGCCTTGATAATCTTGGTAAGGGTGCTTCTGGTGCTGCTGTTCAATGTCTAAATATTATGATGGGTGTGGAGGAAACAACAGGATTAATATAAAAAATATCAGCTCTGATTGGGCTTGCACATTATAAATCATATTTAGGGGTGATGTTGTTGAAATTTCTCAAATTCAAAGGTTTTAATTATATTGATGGTGGCATTTGTGCTGCGAAAGGTTTTCTTGCTAATGGAATTCATTGTGGAATCGCACGTAAGGCATTGAGTTTAGTAGGGGAAAACAGTCAACAATCAGATTCTACCGATGAAACTCCAAAGAAAAAAGATTTGGCACTTATTTATTCAAAGGAAAATTGTAATACTGCTGCAGTTTATACTACAAATAAAGTTAAGGGAGCACCTATATTTGTTACAAAAGAGCATATTAAGGATGGCATGGCTAGGGCTGTTATTGTAAATTCTGTTAATGCGAATACTTGTAATGCTGATGGAATTGATAAAGCACAGAAAATGTGTGAACTCACTGCTAAGCATCTTAATATAAATGTAGATGATGTTATAGTAGCATCAACTGGTGTTATTGGTCAGGTTTTACCGATTGAACCAATTGAAAAGGGTATGGAAGAACTCGTTAAGGGGCTGTCCGATAAGGGTAATAAAGCCGCAATTGAAGCAATTATGACTACTGATACTATGGAAAAGGAAATTGCTGTTGAGTTTCAGCTTGGCGATAAGAAATGTGTTATAGGTGGTATGCTTAAAGGTAGTGGAATGATTCATCCTAATATGGCAACTACGCTGACTTTTATTACTACTGATGTTAAGATTAAAACTGAATATTTGCAAATGGCTTTGGATGATGTTATTAAGGCTACTCTTAACAGGGTTAGTGTTGATGGGGATACCTCGACTAATGATATGGTTAGTGTTATGGCATCAGGACTTGCGGGGAATGATGAAATCCGTGGAGAAGATGAAAGTTTTTTACAGTTTAAAAATGCACTGTATATCGTGCTTATGAATTTAGGCAAGATGATGGCACGTGATGGTGAGGGTGCTACTAAGCTTATCGAATGTATTTGTACTGGTGCAAACTGCGAGAAAACTGCTGAAATAGTTGCAAAAAGTGTTATTACTTCAAGTCTTTTTAAGGCTGCAATGTTCGGTGAGGATGCTAATTGGGGAAGAATACTTTGTGCTATCGGTTATGCTGATGCAGAATTTGATATAAATGAGGTGGACGTTTCCATTTCATCAGATGCTGGGAAAATTGATGTTTGTAAAGATGGTGCTGGTCTTGATTTCTCCGAAGATGAGGCAAAAAAAATACTTATGGAGGAGGAAATTAGGATTATTATCAGTATTGGTAACGGTGAAGATGAGGCTATCGCTTGGGGTTGTGATTTAACATATGATTATGTGAGAATTAATGGCGATTATCGCTCATAACATAATATATAATGGTAGGAGATTTTTATGGAACAAATTTCTAATGCAATTCGTTCACAGGTGCTTATTGATGCACTTCCTTATATTCAAAGGTATAATAACAAAATTGTTGTGATAAAATATG
Source organism: Clostridiales bacterium (assembly GCA_012523875.1). Classification (GTDB taxonomy): domain Bacteria; phylum Bacillota; class Clostridia; order Oscillospirales; family Ruminococcaceae; genus JAAYPV01. Next base: position 789 of record JAAYSW010000100.1, on the reverse strand, counting down.
GTGGGAATGCTATGACGAACAGTGAGCTAAAGCAAGCTGTTATGAGCGATATTGTTTTACTATCCTTGGTTGGTGTTAAGGTTGTGCTTGTGCATGGTGGTGGCCCTGAAATTAATGAGATGTTAGATAGGCTTGGTATCGAGAGCAAGTTTATCGGTGGTTTGCGTTATACTGATAAGGAAACCGTTGATGTTGTTAAAATGGTGCTTACAGGTAAGGTGAATAAGGAATTGGTTGCTCTCCTTACCGAAAATAAAGGCGATGCTCTTGGTCTTTGTGGAATTGATGGCAATATGATTATTGCAGAAAAGATGCAGAGTGAAGTTGATTTAGGCTATGTGGGGGATATTGTTAGGGTTAATACAAAGCCTATTTTAGATGCCCTTGATAATGGTTATGTGCCTGTTATCGCCACTGTTGCAAGTAGTAAGGATGGGCAAACTTATAATATTAATGCGGATACTGCAGCGTCAAGAATTGCAGCAGAGCTAAACGCTGAAAACTTGATACTTATGACAGATATTGCAGGGCTTTTAAGGGATGCATCCGATTCATCAACTCTTATTCCATCAGTTAATGTCAGCGAAGTGCCTTTCATGAAAAGGCAGGGCATTATCTCAGGCGGTATGATTCCTAAAATAGATTGCTGCGTTGAGGCTGTCAGACGTGGTGTGAAGAAAACTTCTATCATCGACGGTAGAGTTCCTCATTCTATTTTAATTGAAATATTATCTAATGAGGGTATCGGTACACAATTTAAATAGCTTTACGGTTTATGGGGCTACCTGC
>JAAYSW010000099.1 GCA_012523875.1 Clostridiales bacterium | reverse complement strand
TCAGAGCAACCGGCTCATAACCGGTAGGTCCGGGGTTCGAGCCCCTGATGGCCCACCATACTTAGTGGAAATCACTCCGTTGAAACGTAAAATTCAACGGAGTGATTTAATTGTAAAGTTTTTGCTGCTGGAGTGATAAAAAATATTTCGCTTTCCGTATCCTTAAGTTATTTTTCTTGATAACAGAGCGATACTGTTTATTAATTTTTATCAGCATTTATAATAGATTGTGATGATGGTGGAATATGTAATTTAGTCATTTAAATCACCCCAAGAAATATAACTACAATATAATTACGAAAGGGTCAAGTCATATATCGCAACATCCCTCATATGTCGTAGTGGAGTACTCCATTTATCGCAATAGAGTACCCCATTTGTAGCAATATATTATATAATAAAAATATACTAATTTAATAGGTAGTGTTTTAAATTAATTAGTAGGGATTTTTAGGACTTGATTAGGGTAAATAATTTCAGAAGATATCATATTGTTCAGCTCTAAAATTTCAGTATATCGAGAACCCTTACCAAGTTCATTTTCAGCAATACGCCAAAAGCTATCCCCCCTTTTAACAATGTACTCACGATACTGTTGCTTTGTAACACCACCGTTAAATCCGTTGAGATTATGGCTTTTTATAATTTCAGGATAGTTTTTATATGCATACTCCAAACAGACATTACCTTTTATCCCTGCAACGCTCCCAGTATGACTAAATTGCCACATGCCGAATGGATCAGAATAATTTGGTTTCACAACTCCTGTGTGTGCAACCCAAATATCGAAACGTTTGCGGAGATTTTCTGAAATAAAATCACGTAAAAAACTTACATAGCTATAGATAGCAACATAATAACCTGCATTTTCAACCGTATGGCAGAACACGCTAGCTATATTAGAAACAGCGGTTCTTCCTAAAACCCTCTGTCGTTCTTCCTCAATATCAAAACATAAAGGGTACTCAAATTGCTTCCCTTTTATGACCTCAAGGAAAATCTCAGCTTCAAGTTTTGCGTCATTAACATCTGTAGCGTAGCTATACCAATAACAACCTACCTTTAATCCAGCAGCCTTAGCACCAGCATAATGACTTTCAAACATATTATCTTTTTGTCTTAAATACTTGCCATATCCAGCACGTATGATTACAAAATCAAAACCATCTTTTTTAACCTTTTCGAAATCCACCTTATTTTGCACATAGGAAATATCAATACCTTTAGTCATAATCTACTCCTCCTTTTTATTCTGTTTAGGCATTTCATCCGTCATAGCCATTAGAAATTTGCTAATGGAATCCTTTAATTTCTTTGGTACAGGCAATCCACAAAGAACCATGTTTTTAAGAATACTGGCACACTCATAAAGAGAAAAAAGCAGTGAAAAAAATTCTGACAATCCGATTTTCTTTAATCCGATAGCCTTCATAACTTGTTCAGGAATCATGAAAAGTAAATTCATATCTATAAGTGAATCAGCAAAACAAAGTGCAATAATACTTATTATCATAGCTGTTTTCCGTATTCCTCCATTGATTCCAACACTACTATTGAATTTACGCTCCTTAATAGCCCTTAAAAGTCCAAGGAATGTATCGAGTGCTATTGCCATACAAATCAAAACTATGAGTGGATTGCTAGTGAGGACTTCAAGAAATCTCTCCATATTTACACCTCCATATAATTTTCCCCCTCATTAATAGTTGAAAAGTGAAAAAATGTGTACGCAAATATACACATAAAAAGCAGTGATATGTAAAAACCATATCACTGCATAAATTTTATCTAATTTAATTTAATAATAATTTAATTAGGGTTAGTAATATCCTGAAGTATCAGCCATTAATTTAAATTCAATTTCAAATTCAATTTTATTTTCATCTTTATCAAGCCTTACGACTTTAGCACGAATTGTATCATCAGCTTTTTTATCTTTGGTAACAGAAATAAATGAATCATAATCAAATACATCAACACCTTCGGCACTTGTAATGAAATCATAAAGTTGTAAATCGGTGTTAGCAATATCACATGTTTCATCTATTTGAAGTATAAAAAGTCCATTAATATCTTCAGGAATATCATAATTAAATTGTTCTTTAAACAAGTTATTAGCAATTTCAGTAGATGATTCGTAAAATGAAATGCCCACCTTAACCCTATTTGAAACATAACCATTCAACATTAATTCTTCAAGTATTGGTTTAGCTTCATTTATGGTAATAGCGAAGCCAAGACCCTCATAACTTGAGTCAACATATTTTGATGAAGTAATTCCAATAACCTGCCCATACATATTAACCAATGCCCCACCAGAGTTCCCCGGGCTTATTGCAGCATTTGTTTGGATACAATCCATTTCAAAGCCAACTGCATCTGTTTTGATGGGTCTATTGATACCAGAAACAATTCCATCAGTAACAGTTCCAGTAAGCCCGGCTGGGTTGCCTATTGCCATAACCTGTTCGCCCACTTTAACTGTTGAAGAGTCGCCAAAGGTAGCGTTTATAAGGTTAGTTGCGTTTATTTTAACAACAGCAATATCAGTTTTGGAATCCTTACCAACAATCTGTGCCCTATGTTCAACCCCATCGGATAGAACAACCTTAAAATCAGTAGCATTATCAAGCACATGTGAATTAGTAGCGATATACCCATCCGTTGACATTATTATTCCTGAGCCACTTCCCACTGGGTTAGTATTTGATATCTGTGTGTTATAAGTAAATATCTCAACAATAGAGGGCTTAAGAAGCTGAGCAATCCCCTCAGTTGTATATCTACCACTTTCATCTTTGAATTGTTCTTCTACATTAGGTTTTTCCTCAGTTTGTAAGAAGAACTGCTTATTAACATTTGCCATAACATTATTTGAAAGACTTCCCTTTGCAATATCAGTAATAACGCAATATAAGGTAAGTGCAACTATAAGTGATAATATGGTAATTAACAAACCAATTGAGCCTTTTGAGAAAACCTTAGGTGTTTTCTTGTCAATATTATAAAACTTATAGTATTCATACATTTCCTTCATATTTTTTTTGGATTGTTCCGATATAAAGGATTGATTTGTGTCCTGCTGGTTTTGTGTGCTACTAACATACATAGGACTTGTTCTGAAATTGTGTATCTTATTATTTTCAGCTTCAGCATTATGAGGATAAGCCTTATTATTATCAAAATAATTATTATCCATTTAAAATATCACCTTCCTTAATCAAGCTTTTTAAGTGGGAGTTCAATTATGAATTCAGTATACTCATCTTTAACACTCTTGACTGTAATAGTACCGTTATGCAGATTAATAATTGAGCGAACTATAGAAAGCCCCAACCCTATTCCACTAGCATCAATGCCACGTGATTCATCAGTTTTATAGAATCTTTTAAATATCTTAGGAATTTCTTCTTCGGATAATCCTTCTCCTGTATTTTTTAAACTAATAACAGCATATTTATCAGTTTGAGATATACTAAATCTTATTATACCATATTCGTCAACAAATTTAACAGCATTTTCGATAATATTATAAAATAGTTGTGAAAGCAAATCCTTGTCAGCTCCAATGTCAACATTAGGGCCATCAAGTCCTTCGACATTTACATGTTTTTCATTTATTTTCTTTTCGAACATAAGAATAGTATTAATTATCAAATCCGTAATATTTACATTTTCATAATTAATTAGCATTTCATTAGCTTCAAATTTAGAGATACTAAGCATTGTTTTAACAAGCCTTGAGAGGCGTCTAATTTCCTCTGAGACAAGTTCCATATAATGCCTCGATTCTTCTTTTGGAATAGTACCATCGAGAATTCCATCAATAAATCCGCCAATAGTAGTCATAGGTGTTCGCAATTCATGTGAAATATTCGCAATAAAGTTCTTATGTGTAGTTTCATATTTCTCAATTGTATTTGCCATTTCATTAAATGATAAGGCAAGTCGGCTGAATTCCTCAGTATCATCAACAGGAAGCCTTTGTGAATAATCGCCCTTAATAAAGTCCTCAGCCTTTTCCGACATTTTAGTAAAAGGTCGAATGATTCGTTTTGTAGTCATAATGAATAGGACAGAAGTGATAAGAGTGACTATAGCAGCAGCAACCCCAAAATAAATAAACAAATTTTTAGAAAAGCTATTTAAATCAGCAGCGGAAGTAGTGGCAACCAAATAATAGGACACTGGCTCATCATGTGTCCTTGATACAGTAAATTTCTGTATACGGCAAGCACTTAACTCTGATGTAATACCGTTAAGATAACCAATTTTAAAATAAACACTGTCATCATCATGATTTTCCAAAAAAGATTTACTAAAAACAGCAGATTTAATTTCAGAATCCTCAGAATTATTGGATTCCGTGCCTATAATGAAGCCCCCATCCGAATTAAAGATATATACCTGAACATTATAATTGAGATGTTTATCCTCAATTTCTGATAGAGTTTGATAGCTATCAATTTCTATATAGGATTCATACAATGTTGAAATCCTTTCAATGACTACTTCAGAAACATTATCCAACTTATCACGCTTTTCATCTTGATAAAGCCGATTGGCATAAACAAGCAGAGAAGCACCCATTACTAAAACGCTAATTATAAGAAAAGTAGTACAAACATAATAAAATTTTGAAAAAAAGCTTTTCTTCATATTTCTCTACTTCTACCTTTCGTATAAATTACGCAAAACTCACCCATAATATACCTAAGCAAATAAAATTTAAATAATTCAAAAAGGGGGTAATAACCCCTTTTAAAATATAAAAAAAGTACTAACAGAAATTAATCCCTTTCATCGGCTTCGAATTTATATCCTACACCCCAAACCGTTTTTAATGCCCATTTATCAGAAATTCCTTCAAGCTTTTCCCTTAGTCTTTTAATGTGAACGTCGATAGTACGTGAATCACCATAGTACTCAAAACCCCATACTTCATCAAGAAGCTGATCACGGGTATAAACCCTATTTGGATTGGAGGCGAGATAGAAAAGCAACTCCAGTTCCTTTGGTGGGGTATCAAGCACGATGTCATTAACTTTCAATTCATAGCGAGTCATATTAACAGATAATTTATCGTATTTGACTTCTTTAATTTCACTTTTTTGTGGTACATGACCAATACGACGAGAAATAGCTTTAATTCTAGCGATAACTTCTTTAGTATCAAAAGGCTTCACAACATAATCATCAGCACCCAATTCAAGACCTAAAACCTTATCAAAGGTCTCACTTTTAGCGGTTATCATAATTATTGGAACATTTGATTTTTTTCTTATTTCTCTACAAACCTGCCAGCCGTCAAGACCGGGGAGCATAATATCGAGCAGAACGATATCAGGTTTTAATGCATGGAACTTCATAACGGCTTCCTCGCCATTGTGGGAAAGTATAACACCAAAGCCCTCCTTTTCTAAGTAAAGACGTAGCAAGTCGCAAATGTTTTTATCATCATCGACAATAAGAATTTTCTCTAGTGACATAGTAAACTCCTTTACAAATAAAATTAATAGAACTGCACATTAAGCAAAGTTGCTTATAATTAATTTAATGTTTTAGATAATTTGAAACATACTTTCGTAATATTTATAATTATTATATAACATAATGTTAAAACTTAATACTTATTATTATGAACAAGATATGAACAAATTATTAACATCACGGCTTTTCTTTAAAAACTTTAAAACTTAAACAAAATCTAATTGAATACTTGTGCAAAGTGACGAAAAGGAGTTTTTATAGGAGTAAAAATTTGTTGTGTTGTACAAAAATAATTTTTTTATGCGAAATACTATTGATTTTTTTAAATTAATTGTTAAAATAGTATTAGCACTCAAAGTGGTAGAGTGCTAAAAATGCATATACATTACTAATAATATACAAGGAGGAAAACAGATATGACAATTAAACCATTGGTGGACAGAGTTGTTGTAAAAATGACAGAGCCTGAGGAGGTTACAAAGGGTGGGATTCTTCTTCCAGGATCCGCAAAGGAAAAACCACAAATAGCTGAAATTGTTTCAGTGGGTCCTGGTGGTATTGTTGACGGAAATGAAATTAAAATGTATGTTAATGTTGGTGATAAAGTTCTTCTGAATAAATATTCAGGTACGGAAGTTAAAGTGGATGATGTTGACTATATAATTATACGTCAAGATGATATTTTGGCTATCGTTGAATAATTAAGATTATAAAATAAACAAATCTAAAATTACAAATGGGAAAAGGAGATTTATTAATATGGCTAAAGATATAATTTATGGCGAGCAGGCTAGAAGATCCCTCCAGGCTGGTATTGATAAGCTTGCAGATACTGTTAAAATTACATTAGGACCAAAGGGTAGAAATGTTGTATTAGATAAAAAATTTGGTGCACCACTTATTACAAATGATGGTGTTACAATTGCTAAAGAAATTGAACTTGAAGATGCATTTGAGAATATGGGTGCACAGATAGTGAAAGAAGTTGCAACAAAGACTAATGATTCAGCTGGTGATGGTACAACTACTGCTACATTACTTGCACAAGCTATTATTCGTGAGGGTATGAAGAATATAGCTGCTGGTGCTAACCCAATGATTGTTAAAAAAGGAATTACAAAGGCTGTTGATATCGCAGTTGAGGCGATTATTTCTAACTCAAAGGCTGTTGACGGCAGAGAGGATATAGAGAGAGTTGCTACTGTTTCTTCATCTGATGAGGAAGTTGGAAAACTTATTGCTGACGCAATGGAAAAAGTTACAGCAGATGGAGTTATCACTCTTGAGGAAAGTAAGACTGCTGAAACATATAGTGAAGTAGTTGAAGGAATGCAATTTGATAGAGGATATATCTCACCTTATATGGTAACTGATACAGAGAAGATGGAAGCTGTTATTGATGATGCTTATATTCTTATAACTGATAAGAAGATTGCATCGGTTCAAGAAATTTTGCCATTGCTTGAGCAAATTGTTCAAGAAGGTAAGAAACTTGTGATTGTTGCTGAGGATATAGAGGGAGAAGCATTGACAACACTTATCCTTAACAAGTTAAGAGGCACATTTGTTTGTGTTGGGGTTAAGGCACCAGGGTTTGGCGATAGACGTAAGGAAATGTTAAAGGATATAGCTATTCTAACAGGTGGAGAGGTTATTACTGATGAGCTAGGTCTTGATTTGAAGGAAGCAACTGTAGAGCAACTTGGTAGGGCTAGTCAGGTTGTAATCCAAAAGGAAAATACAATCATTGTTAGTGGCAGGGGTGAATCCACAGAAATTCAAAACCGTATTGCACAAATTAAGTCAGAGATTGAAGTTTCTACTTCTGATTTCGATAGAGAAAAGTTGCAGGAAAGACTTGCAAAGCTATCAGGTGGTGTAGGCGTTATCAAGGTTGGTGCTGCTACTGAAAT
>JAAYSW010000098.1 GCA_012523875.1 Clostridiales bacterium | reverse complement strand
GATTGCAAAAAAAGCACTCGCTGGACAATTTATAATTTACAGAGTTGATGAAAAGGGTGAACGTGTTCCACTCACTATCGCAGATTATGATAGAGAAAAAGGAACTATTACTATAGTTTTTCAAGCTATAGGAAAAAGCACGCAGGTGCTATCAACACTGAATGAAGGTGATGATATACTTGATGTTGTCGGACCTTTGGGCATGCCTACTCATATTGGTGATGACGTAAAAAGGGCATGCGTTGTAGGTGGTGGAGTTGGTTGTGCAATTGCTTATCCGCAAGCTAAATCCTTATTCAATCGAAATATTATTGTAGATGTAATCGCAGGGTTTAGAAATAAAGATATAGTCATACTTGAGGACGAATTTAAGGCTGTTAGTAATGAATTAATTATTACCACTGATGATGGTAGCTATGGCAAAAAAGGCTTTGTTACCAATGCGTTAAAGGAGCTTATTGATGAAGGCAGAATTTATGATGTTGTAATCGCAATTGGTCCTGTTCCTATGATGAAATTTGTAAGCGACTTAACCCGTGAGCATGGAATAAAAACTATTGTATCACTTAACCCAATTATGATTGATGGAACAGGAATGTGCGGGGGATGCAGGGTTACAGTTAGCGGGGAAGTACGTTATGCCTGTGTTGATGGACCTGATTTTGATGGACATGAGGTTGATTTTGACGAACTTATGATGAGAAATAGGACTTATACACATCATGAGGATTCATGCAGATTAATGCGGGATTAACATGTAAGTAAACTCGTTTAAAGTTACGGAGGTTAAAAATGGCTAATATGTCACCTAAGAAAGTTGGAATGCCTGAACAAGATCCATTAGTCAGGGCTGGAAACTTCGAGGAGGTAACAACTGGATATACTAAGGAAATGGCTATGGAAGAAGCTGAGAGATGCCTCGATTGTAAGCATAAACCATGCGTTGCAGGTTGCCCCGTTGCTGTTAGGATTCCTGAATTTATTGCAAAGGTGAAGGATGGGAAATTTGAGGAGGCATACGATATAATTACTTCAACCAATAGCTTGCCAGCTGTATGTGGTAGAGTTTGTCCTCAAGAAGTGCAATGCGAGGGTGTTTGCGTTAGGGGGATTAAGGGCGAGCCTGTGGGGATTGGTAGGTTAGAACGCTTTGTTGCTGATTATATGATGGAAAAAGATATTGTAAAGGTTGAGAAGGCTGAAAGTAATGGGCATAAGGTTGCTGTTGTGGGGGCAGGACCTGCTGGACTTACCTGTGCTGGCGACCTTGCAAGGCTTGGATATAAGGTTACAGTTTTTGAGGCGTTCCATATTGCAGGCGGTGTGCTTATGTATGGTATTCCAGAATTTAGGTTGCCTAAGGCGATTGTTCAAAAGGAAATTCAAATACTCAAGGATTTGGGTGTTGAGATTAAAACGAATATGGTAATTGGAAAAATCCTTTCCATTGATGAGTTGATAGAAATGGGATATGAGGCAGTTTTCGTGGGTTCGGGTGCTGGACTTCCTAGATTTATGGGCATTGAGGGCGAGAACCTCATTGGCGTTTCTTCAGCAAATGAGTACCTAACAAGGATTAATATCATGAAGGGATATCTTGAGGAATATGATACACCTGTTTTAAAATCAAGAGCTGTTGCTGTTGTAGGTGGCGGTAATGTTGCTATGGATGCAGCTAGAAGTGCAAAAAGAATGGGTGCTGAAAAGGTTTATATTGTATATCGTCGCACGGAAGATGAGATGCCAGCAAGAAAAGAAGAGATTCTCCACGCAAAAGAAGAGGGTATTGATTTCCTAATGCTCACTAATCCTGTGAGGATACTTGGTGATGAAAATGGTAGAGTCAAAGCTATGACTTGCACAAGAATGGAACTTGGCGAGCCAGATGAAAGTGGACGACCTAAGCCTATAAAAATTCAGAATGCAGATTATGACCTTGAGGTTGATACAGTAATTATGGCAATAGGCACTTCTCCTAATCCACTAATTCGTAGAACTACTGAAGGAATCGAGGTTAATCAGCGTGGTTGCCTAACTGTTGATGAGAATATGATGACGACAAAACAAAGGGTTTATGCAGGTGGAGATGCTGTTACAGGTGCTGCAACAGTAATTTTAGCTATGGGTGCAGGTAAAAAAGCTGCAAAAGCTATTGACAACTATATTCAAAACAAGTAATATAAATCATATGGATATTTTTATAAATAAATTTAGGAGGAAATTTAATGGGATTAAATTTTATAAATCAACTTGTGGGCTTTACAAACCTATTTCTGGCTAATTCATCTGCTGATGCTAGTGCAGAAGCGGGTGCAAGAGGAGGAGCAATGTTACTCCAAATTGCAACATTCGGAGCAATAGGATTATTCTTTTATTTTATTATAATCAGACCTCAAAAGAAAAAGGAAAAGGAAGCACAATCCATGCGTAGTAATGTGCAAATTGGCGATGAGGTTGTAACAATTGGCGGTATAGTTGGGTTGGTTGTAAGAAAAACTGAGGATACCCTCTTGATTGAAACAGGTGGCGAAAAGAATAAGTTTCGTATAAAAACATGGGCAATACAAGAGAATATTACAGCTACCGAAAGAGCAAAAGCAACAGTTAGCAAGCCAAGTAAAAATGACGAAAAGTAGTAATATTTTTGAATAAATAATGTGGAAGGTATAATATAAGCGTTACCCGAATATTAATATATAATAAAAAATATATTAATAATGGATTAATCATGTAATAAATAGTCTGTATTTTTATGTGAATGGGGGAACGCTATGCGACGATCTAGACGAAATTGTTTATGGGATTCTAAGATTGTTTATATTACTCGTTCTGCTTTGTTCGGGATAGGAGTAACTGTTCTATGCCTTATGGGCTTTTCTGCAATAATGACACGTTTCTCAGCATCACCAATGGTGGTTTCGATGATGGCGAATATTTCGTTATGCGTTGGTTGTTGCGTTGCAGGGTTTATGGCCGCAAAAAAGAGGAGAAGATACGGAATAATGACAGGAATATACTGTGGTGCAATAATTTACTGTGTGGTGTATTTTCTGGGAGTCGTAGTTTTAGGTAGATTTATTAGTATGTCGTTGCTTACTAAACTATTAATGGCAGTTGTTTGCAGTGCAATAGGCGGAATTTTCGGCGTAAACACCAAAATTCGACGCCCTCCCCCATGATTCCTTGTAACATTTTATTCATAGATTCTTCTTGAATTATTAAAGGTTTTATGATATAATGGTAAAAACACTTATTATTAAGGACGGTGAATTGTAATGAAGCATATCAAAACAATAAATAAAGCTAACCTTAAAGAAACTGCAAAAAAGGGTGGCTGTGGTAAATGCCAAGCATCCTGTCAGTCAGCTTGTAAAACATCTTGCACAGTAGCTAACCAGAAGTGCGAAAGATAATTATACAATTTAATTTTTATAATTTTTAAGGGGCATTGCTGTCCCTTTTAAAACTTTTATGATATAAAACAACGTGGAGTATTGTGGTTAAAATGGAGGGAAAGTATGATACATAAGTATAAGCTTAATGGTTACAATATTGTTCTTGATGTGAATAGTGGTGGGGTTCATGTTGTTGATGAGCTGACTTATGATTTATTGGATAATATAGAG
>JAAYSW010000015.1 GCA_012523875.1 Clostridiales bacterium | reverse complement strand
TGGGTTCTTGCAAAGGATGATAGCAATAAGGAAAGGCTTGCGACTGTGCTTTATAATCTCCTCGAAACAATTCGTATAGTTGCAGTATTTTTGAACCCTGTTATGCCGAATACAACAGTTGAAATTTGGAGACAAATTGGTGCTGATTCTGATGCTACAAGCTGGAAAAGTAGTGAAAAATTTGGGGTATTGCCAGAGGATGTTACAGTAGCAAAGGGAGATGTAATTTTCCCTAGAATAGATTTGGATAAGGAAATTGATGAGCTTAACGCTGTTCTTGCAAGTCAGAACCCTGTCGCTACTGAAGAAGTTAAACAGGAGATTGTACTTGAACCTGAAATAACAATTGATGATTTTATGAAGATTGAACTAAGGGTTGCTAAGGTTATTTCATGTGAAAAGGTGAAAAAATCTGATAAGCTTTTGTGTTTGCAGTTAGATGATGGAATGGGTGGAAGACAGGTTGTATCGGGGATTGCAATGAGCTATGAACCAGAGGAGCTTATTGGAAAAAAGGTAATGCTCGTGGCGAATTTAAAGCCAATAAAATTAAGAAGTGTGGATAGTTTTGGCATGATTTGTGCGACAGATATGGCTGATGGTGGAGTTAAGGTGATGTTTGTTGATGATGATGTGGAAGTGGGTACAAAGATAAGGTAATCCCACTTTATAATAGCTTATCCTTTGTTCTATTCAAATATGAAATAACAATATAAATATAATAATTACAAGATATTAATAAATATATAAGTTTGTTTTATTTGACTATGAACAAAGAAAATGTTAAAATAAAAGTATTATTTTGTTTGAATGTCAGGAGAATATATGATGAAAAAAACATTAATAGTAATGCTTATAGCAATTATATCCTTTGGTTCAGTTCTTACAGGTTGTGAGGAAGATAGCAGTTCAGTTATTAGTATGACTGAAAGCATTAGCTCAAAATCTGATTCCTCTAAAATTGATGATAGTAGTAAGGCTGATTCCGAAAGTAAAAATGATGGCAAAACATCGGGTTTGTATAAAGCACCCGAAAATAGCCCTGTTGCCTTACATGGAAAGTTATCCGTTCAAGGAAGTGATTTAGTCGATGAACACGGGGAAAAGTTTCAGTTAAGGGGCTTATCAACACATGGCTTGACTTGGTATCCTCAATTTGTTAATGAGGGCATTTACGCAACACTTAAAGATGATTGGAAAGCCAATTGTATCCGACTTGCAATGTATGTTGACGAATCAACAACTGGTGGCTCCGATGTTACCTATCTTAATAATAAACAGGGGAGCCTTAATATTCTTTCAGAGGGTATTAAAGCCTGTCTTGATTTGGGGTTATATGTTATAATTGATTGGCATGTCTTAAACCCTGGTGACCCAACAGCCTATACAGATGAAGCGAGGGCTTTTTTCGGTGTAATGTCATCACTTTATGCAGGTTATCCAAATGTTATTTATGAGATATGTAATGAGCCTAATGGCGATGAAATTACATGGAATTCCCATATTAAACCGTATTGCGATGAAATAGTAAGTGTAATTAGGGGCAATGATTCTGAGGCAGTTATAATTGCTGGAACGGCTACATGGTCGCAGGATATTCATGATGTTTCACATAATTTACTAGATGAAAAAAATATTATGTACGCATTGCATTTCTATGCAGGTACGCATAAGGCTAGTTTGAGAAATAGGTTGATTAATACGTATAATAGCGGTATTCCAGTGTTTGTATCGGAGTTTGGCGTTTGTGATGCGACTGGTAATGGAATTAATGATTTTGACCAAACAATGCAGTGGCTCAATCTTTTAGATGAATTAAATATAAGTTATATAAATTGGAATATTTCTGATAAAGATGAATCATCATCGATTTTCTTAAATAATTCAGGGGTAACTGGCTATGGATTTACAGAAGCAAATCTTACTGACAGTGGTAGATTCATTAGGAATTGGTATATTGATAGGGCGTTACAGCTAGGGCAGTAATTGTAAATATTTTGTGATATTGCTTGACAGTGGGTGGGTGATATTATATAATTAAGATGTGTTGATTTAATCGCAAGGCTCCTATGCTCAGTCGCCGCAAGGCTCTTGTTCTGATTTAGTTTAACGCTCTATATTATAATTTAACCGTTACACTCAGTAAAATCAATCGCAAGGCTCCTATGCTCAATCGCCGCAAGGCTTTTGGTCTGGTTTAGGCTAACGCTCTGAATTATAGCTTAACCATTACACTTAGTAAATACTACGTTCATTTCTTTGCTCGCACAAAGAAACGAACCAAAGAAATGCGTCGCTCATTCGCCGCGATGGCTCAAACACCGCTCAACCAAAAGCCAAAATAAAAACCATTTTGACTTTTGGGTCGCTGGTTCTAATAATCTAAATATAATATGGCAATATCACTATGCCAAATGCTAAACAGCCTAAATTAAACGCAGTAGAAATAATTTAAAAGTGGGAAGGTAAATTAAAAATTAAAAGGTACAAGCGAGAATGTGAGAAATCTAAGCGAAATGCAGTAGAAATAATTTAAAAAGAAAATGTATGATAGAAATGTAAAAGATTGAATTAAAATGTAAATATACGAAAGGGGTGCATATATGTCGAAAGATAAAAAAATCCTAAAAGAACTCGAAGAAGAACAAAGACGAGAGTTCCGCCGATTCCAAGCTTATAAAACTATCGCTGATACCAAACAATCTTCCCCTAAAAATGACCTCTTCCAGTTTTTTATCGGACTAGTCATACTAGGTGTCGGATTATTCTGGGTACTGCAAACCGCCCAAATACGCACTACCTGGGGAAGTAGTCTCTTCTCAATCGGCTCATGGAATGCCCCAAACGGTGTTGTGATAATCCCACTACTTATCGGAATCGTTATGCTCTTTATGATGGAAAGAAAAATCTTTGGGTGGATTGTTACAGTAATTGGTCTACTTGGCATTTTATTGGCAATAATAATGAGTGTTCGTATTATATTCGACAGAACTTCATTACTTAGTTATGTCCTTATGTTCGGATTTATCGCTGCTGGTGGAGGGCTTGTACTAAAATCATTGTTCTTCCAACGCAAATAATTGCGATTTATGTTTATGTTTTCATATGAATAAAAAAAATAAAAACGGAGGTATTATTATGGGTATATTTTCAAGGCTAAGCGATCTTTTAAAAGCAAATGTTAACGATTTAATTGATAGGGCGGAAGACCCTGAGAAGATGGTCAAACAGATTATTATTGATATGCAAAAGGAATTAGGTAAGTCTACTCAAGCTTTGGGAAAGGCTGTTGCAAGCGAGAGAATGGCTGAAAAACAATATAAAAACGCAGAAGCATCATCTAAGAGTTGGGAGGATAAGGCGAAGGTTGCACTTGCAGCTGGTGATACAGAGCTTGCTAAAAAGGCACTTGCTAATAAGGTTAAGGTTGATGAGGATGTTTCTAACTACAAAGAAATGTATGAAACAATCTCTAGTCAAACGGATGCAATTCGTGAACAAGTTGAATTGCTAAAATCTAAGCTTGAGGAGGCAAAAAGCCGTCAAGCAATGCTTATTGCTCGTTCACAGATGGCTGATACTCAAAAACAGCTCGCTAAATCTATTGGTGGGATAAACTCATCAAGTTCTTTTGAGAAGATGAATAAGATGGAGGATAAAATTGCTCGCAAGGAAGCTGAAGCACAGGCTTTTTCTGAAATTGCTGGCACGGATATAGATTCTGGCGAAGATGAGTTCTCTAAACTGCAAACCGATTCAAAGGTTGATAGTGAATTGCAAAGACTTATGGCTGAAATGGGGCAAGTAACTGCTGAAGAAACGCCTGCTGAATAGGGATTTGAAAGGAGAATAAAATGAATACAAAGACTGAAAAAGAGCCTAAGACAATACCATTTTGCTCTGTTATCCCGACAGCATTATCGCTGATTTTAATAATAGGTTCGGTTGTGTATATAGTATTTAAGACGATGAGCAATAAAGCGTACAATGAAAAGTGGAAAGATTATGATGAATGTGGATTAGGTTAAGGCTTAATCTCTAATAAAAATATTTAAGGCGATGTAGCATGCTACATCGCCTATTTTTAATTCTGGTATTTATTTATTACCTGGGAAAACCTTGTTCAATAGCCAAATAACTAACATTATCAATCCTATTGAGATAAAGATTCCTATCATACCTAATCCCATCATATCGAGGTTTCTAAGCATTTCATCTACATCTAAGGCTAAAAAATTCATAATAATCTCCTCTCAATAAACTATATTCTGCCTGCAACTAAAGTTATGATTAAACCGCCTGCAATAACAGAAGCAATTTGCCCAGATACATTTGCAGCCGCTGCATGCATTAGCAAGTAGTTTTCAGGATCTTCCTGTTGTCCTAGCTTATGAACAACCCTTGAGGACATTGGGAATGCTGAAATACCAGCAGCACCGACCATTGGATTAATTTTATTCTTTGTGAATAGATTTAAGACTTTAGCGAACATTACGCCTCCAACTGTATCGAATATAAATGCAACTAAGCCAAGTCCCATAATCATAAGTGTTTCAATTGATAGGAAAGCTTCATACTGCATTTTTGTTGCAACCGTAAGACCAAGTAGCAGTGTAACAAGGTTTACAAGTTCCTTTTGTGCGGATTCAGAAAGGCTATTAAGAACGCCACATTCACGAATAAGATTTCCAAACATTAAGAATCCAACTAAAGCAACTGAACGAGGAGCTATAATTCCAGCAATTAAAGTTATTGCAATTGGAAATATTACTCTAGTTATTTTTGAAACTGAACTAGGTCTATATGGCATCTTGATAAGGCGTTCTTTTTTCGTTGTAATAAGGCGTATAACAGGTGGTTGTATTATCGGAACAAGTGCCATATATGAGTATGCCGCAACGATTATTGCACCAACATATTTTGAATTAAAATATTGTGATACGAAAATAGAGGTTGGGCCATCAGCAGCACCTATAATAGCGATTGAAGCTGCATCTTTTAAATCAAAACCGAGTAGTGTTGATAGGCTAAGTGTGAAGAAGATTCCGAATTGTGCAGCAGCACCAAAAAGCATCATTTTAGGATTCGATAATAATGGACCAAAATCAATCATTGCACCTATGCCTATAAATAGTAGGAGTGGAAAAAGTTCATTAGCTATACCTGCATTAAACAAAACATCAATTGGACCATGTTCAATACCCGTTTCATATGCTTGGGTAACAGCTCCTGACCAAGGAATATTCACCAAGATTGAACCAAATCCCATTGGTAGTAAGAGTGCAGGTTCCATATCCTTTTTAATTGCAAGATAAACAAGGATACCACCAATAATCCACATAACTACCATTTGCCATTTAAGCTCACCAAAGTTGCCAAACAGCTCCATAAAACCATCCATACAAACACATCCTTTTTTATTATCCTTAATCATTTTGGGATTTACGCAAAAAAATAAACCTTTATTATAACGGGTAGTTCGAGTAACCGACAATGGCCGTTGTAATAAAAGTCTTGCATTTTCAAGTATTCGCGGATTTTTCAATCGTTTTGACGCTTATACTGCCAAATATGGCTTGCTACTCCCTTTTATTAATATAGTATACCCCAAATTAAGCGTTATGTCAACATTTTTTTATAAAAGGCATTAAATAATCTGCCAAGGATTTTTTCAGCATTTACCGTTTTATAAAGTTTAAGTTAACTCTAGATTTTCTTTATAATCCTAGTCCTATTATTATTGTATCTTTATTAATAATTTATTATAAAAAATAAAGATTTTTTATCATACTCCCTTCATACTAGCATAATGCTTTTCCAAAACGAAAATATACAAGCATAAACAAGCTTTTTTCCGAATAAGCTTTAATGATAAATATGTTGATATAAAAGGAGAAGGATTATGTATCAGGGGCTTACAACAAAAGAAGCAGAACAAAAACTTAACTCTGATGGCTATAACAGGCTATCGCAGAAGAAAAAAAGCAAGCCGTTGAAAATTTTTATGGGACAGTTTAAGGATACCATGGTTTTAATCTTACTTGTAGCAACTGCAATTTCAGTGCTACTTGGAGAGGTTTATGATGCTATTACTATAATTATGATTGTTATGCTAAATGCTATTCTCGGGTTCGTTCAGGAATTTAGGACAGAGAAAACGCTGGAAAAGCTAAAAGGAATGACAGCACCGACTGCAAAGGTTTATAGGGATGGAAAACTTGTGGTTTTAAAGTCTGAGGAGATAGTTGTCGGTGATAAAATTGAGTTGGAATCAGGTGATAAGGTCCCTGCTGATGCGGTTTTACTTCGTGCCGATGGAGTTTTTGCTGATGAATCAATTCTTACTGGTGAGGCAGTTGCAGTAATGAAACAGGTTGGAGATATGGAAGATAAGGATAATTCACTTAATAAGGACAATATTGTATATTCTGGTACAAATATTACAGGGGGGCATGCTATTGCAAAGGTTTTAGAAATAGGTATAAATACTCAAATGGGTAAAATCTCAGATATGCTTTCTGAAATCGATGAGCCACAAACTCCACTTCAGAGGCGACTAGGTGAGCTAGGCAGGATTCTTGCTATAGTTTGCATTGGGGTATGTATAGTGGTTTTTTTTGCTGGAGTTCTCCGTGGAGAGCCTATTTTTGATATGCTTTTAACAGGTATCACTATTGCAATAGCAGCAATTCCTGAGGGGTTGCCTGCAACTGTTACAATTTCCCTTGCTCTAGCTGTAAACCGTATGCTCAAGCAGAAAGCACTTGTCAACAAGCTACATTCGGTAGAAACCCTTGGTTGTACTTCGGTAATATGTTCCGACAAAACTGGTACGATAACTGAAAATCGAATGACAGTGAAGAATATTTTTGTCGATATGAAAAACTTTGATATCACTGGTACAGGTTACCGTATTACAGGTGAGATTTTATATGATGGAAGCGGAATAAACCCTAAGAGCAATCTCGCTTTGATGGAGGCATTGAATTGCTTTGTAATTTGCAATAATGCAAGTATTTCCACCAATGCACCAATGAATCTTCGCAAGAGGGGGAG
>JAAYSW010000014.1 GCA_012523875.1 Clostridiales bacterium | reverse complement strand
ATGTAAATGTTCCATTTGTAACTTCTTTAATATAACGGCTATCAATATAATCCCAACCTTGACTTTTAACGCCTGAACCAGCACCTACCTTTGTAGTCACGCTTTTATATGCATCATCGGCAGACTGTGTATTAACATATGATTCAAAAAAAGGAGTATTGCTTCTAATTTGATTTACAGTACCCCATTTTCCAGCTATAGCACCACCACTATTACCTTTTGCCCACGCATCATCACTAGAATCCAGAATTACTTTGCCATTCTTATCAAGCATTTTATTCCCAAAAACATACATCATCTGCATATCATATGTGTTTAATTCATTACCATCAATTGAAACCATATGCATATTTGTATTACTTACCGCACCTGCCTTATAAAAATTGTTCACAAAGTTCAACCGCCTTACCCCACCATCTGTTGTTCTATCCCTCCAATTATAAACAACGTTATTTCTAATATCTAGATTACCACCATAAGTAATAGCGTCCTGTTCCATTCCCCCTGCTAGCGACCAATTCCTGCCTGTGTTATTAACAAGAAGGTTATGATGAAAACTTCCCACATAGCCACTAATCGATGCTGCGAAAGAGTGAGGTTTGCCCATATGATGTACTGAATTATTTAGTGTTTCACCGATTATATTCCATTGGAAAGAAATATTCTTTGAACCCCTTGAACTAAAGCCCTCATCAGTTGCCCATGACATAGAGCAATGGTCTATAATACAATTGTTCGCACTCGCCATACCCATACCCCCGATACTATCGTTAGAATAGTCGCCGGGTCTAACTCTAATATGTCTAATTATAACATCTGATGCACCAAGCACACCAAAATCATAATTAATAAGTGTAATACCATCTCCTGGAGCAGTTTGTCCCGCCACATAGATTTCACCACCATCATTTGGGATAACCAAACGACTTTTTAATTCAATCACTCCACCGACACGGAACACAATAATTCGCGAACCTTTCTCCACCTCAATAGCGTGTCGCAAGCTCCCTATACCCGAATCATTAAGATTTGTAACTTCAATTATTCTTCCGCCCTGTCCGCCCCTTGCAAAACGTCCATAACCCTCAGCAGTGGGAAACGCAAGACGTGCTGGTTGGAAGCTGTGTACTGCCCCTTTCACTATGCCACTACTCCCAACTTCATCAACCCTCCAATAGTATGTATTTAAAGAAGAGTAGCTATCATCTAAGGCAAAGCTTGTTGCTGTTTGGTTGCCCTTAAATTCTTCAGAAGCCTTACTTGCATTATATACATTATTGAAATCCCTTCCAATATAAATATCATGGCTTTTAGCATCTATACCTGCAGTCCATGAAAGCCCCTTAGAAACTTCATGATGATTATCCCCATCCTTAGGAGTAATATTAGATATAGATTTAAAAGGGTCTGCACCATCGATTTCAAACGCATTAAGGACTGCTCCATTTTTATTTATATCCGTAGGCTCAATTAAAACAGTAACCTTCTCTGTGGCATTAAAAGTTGTAAACGATTTACCTGCATTTTCATCATTATCTACCTGTGTTGGTACATTTATAGTATTACTTTTCTCTCCATTCACAGAAACTGTAATAGGGCTACCATTTTGCCAATTATCAAAATAGCTATGCCATGTTGTAAGAGTATGTATGCCAGGCGGAAGACCAGTGACTTCAAGCTTTATAATCCCACCCTTATCAGCATCATTTACCGTTACACCATCCATTGTAAGGGTAGGTGTGCTTCCATCTGATTTAGTAAGACGTTTATTATTTGCGGATCTTATACCCGAACCCACACTACTGCCCTTTGATAATTTAAATGATAATCCATTAAAAGATGCCTGTGGTTCTGTACCAGTTACAATCCAATTATATGCATTATATGTATATGAATCCTTACGCCCATCATTAGCATTTAAATCAACCCTTGTGCGATTACCTACATGAAAAGCTGGTGATACAGCCGCCGAAACACTTTCCTCTTTAATAGGTGCGTAGCCGTTTAACAACAAAATTCCCATTACCAATGCAGAAGTTACTGCAAAGAACCGCTGAAAACTCTCTTTTTTTCTCATTTTATACTCCTCCTTGAATAGCATTAAATTCTTAAAACCCCAAAGCCCAACCAAGTTTAATATAATTGTATTTTTCCTAACCTATTCTTAGTGTATTGCCTTTGGCGAAACAAATACCGTATACATTATAACGGATAATGGATCACCATTTGTTCCTAGTATAACTTCTTCACCCTTATTAAAATCCTTCTTATAGAAAATAAAAGTTACATCATTGCTTAAAAAAGCTGTGTCATTATCAAGGCTCCAACTATCCATCCAAGCAGGAGGACCTTTTGCAACTGCACGAGAATCCATACCAATATAAACTGTAATTTCATCCCCTGCAATAAATTTTGCAACATCTTTTTGTGAAAACTTTGAATCGCATGCCAATTGAATACGTTCAAGATTACCCATAAAGTCTGGGAGCCTAACAAATGTAAAATTTCTATCACTAAAAATTAATTTATCCTCAGAAAAACCGTATTTAATTGACCAAATATCACTATAAGTTTCATCTAGAACATTTAATTTTTTTATTAGAACCCCATTCACCCGTGTCAGTAACTCAGTATTTATAGTGCTCGGTGTTGTAGTTGCCTCAGGAGTTATTGTTGATTGTTCTAAATCAGATGTGACCGAAGTTGATACCCCTGTATCTATCACTTGTGGCAGTGAAGTTAAATCAGTATCGGGAGTTGCTCCCGAATAAGTGGTCTGTGTAGATATTTCTGTTATTTCCGATGGATAAGTAATAGCGGAACCTGATGTTAATTCATGTTCCACTGAAGAAACACTTGTTCGTAAAACTTCATTAGGCTCATAGGGCAAGTCCTGATTAGATAGAAAAAATATCGTTGTGGCAGTCCCAATGGCGATTACTACAGTGCTAAGAGCTACGCTTTTACCTGTTGAAGTTAAAAACGCATTTTTTACAGCTTTGACTATTATTGACCCTGTTGAAAGGTGGATACCAGCAAATATCCCCTCTAGACAGGTTGCAGACTGCTGTGCTGAAACCATCCATTTAGTGTTTTCTTTAATTGCCTGCTTAAATATATTTGTAAGAATGGGCAAAGGCATAATTGTAAACACCCCCTTTTTTCCTTCTAAATCTTTTTTAATCCTATCACGTGCGGCGGCAAGGCGGCGTGATACTGTGCTTGTAGGACATGACATTAAGGATGCAATTTCAATTGTGGTCATCTCATCAAAATAATAATACATCACTGTTTGGCTAAGCTTTACAGGCAATGATTTTACACTTTCCAGTATTACCTCTTGCATCTCTTTATTCTCAAGTGCCTCTGCTGGGAGAAATTCATCAGATGTGTCTTTAATTTGCTCAAAAAGGTGTTCCTCTTTATCATCTATGAGCAATTCCTTATGCTTTTTAAGGAAATTTAGGCATTTATTTCGTGCTATCGCATGGAGCCAACCCTCAAATGCTTCAGGATTTTTTAGGGAAGCAAGTTTACGGATAGCACTTATATATGTTTCCTGCATAATATCAAGTGCATCTTGTTCATTTTTAATAATCATCAGGACAGAAAAATAGATGCGTTGATGTGTTTGCTCATACAGCATAGATATTGCGTCATTATCCTTCTTTTTTGCAGCAATAACAAGTTCTGTTAGTTTATCTATAGACACAATTGAACTCCTTCCATATAGCCATACTATATAGACAACTGGCTACAATTTTTTCTGCGTTGTTAATAATACATTTACAAATTATTTATGATTTGTTTATACTATTTCAATAAAAATCAATTAATTGAATATAATACTTATAATTAGTAAATCAAATCATAACTATACTCACACATTCTACCATAAAACAATTCACATTACAATATAATATT
>JAAYSW010000097.1 GCA_012523875.1 Clostridiales bacterium | reverse complement strand
GTTCACACGCAGGGCATAAGCTGATTGGTATAGTTATTCGTGGGAATAAAAGAGATTAGGGATTGTTTTTTAAAAAAAATTAATATAGGTATTGCCAAATTGAAAAAAATAGTATAGAATATTAATGTTAGGTTGTTAAACAAATAACAGCTCTTGTAGAAATGATAAAACTATAATACTATATCAATAGGAGGATGTCATAAGATGGCAGGTTTAAACAAGGTTACAGTTGAGGATATTAATGTAAAGGGTAAGCGTGTGCTGATTCGTTGTGATTTTAATGTTCCGCTTAAAGACGGAGTTATTACAAATGACAATAGAATAACTGCGGCTTTACCAACGATAAAAAAACTTATATCCGATGGTGGTAAGATTATTCTATGTTCACATTTAGGAAAGCCAAAGAATGGTCCAGAGGATAAATTCTCACTTGCACCAGTTGCAAAGAGATTGTCTGAGCTTTTGGAAAAGGAAGTTGTTTTCGCTAAGGATGATGAAGTTGTGGGTGAGAATGCTAGAAAAGCTGTTGCAGAAATGAACGATGGTGATGTTGTTCTTCTTGAAAATACACGCTTTAGGGCTGAGGAAACTAAAAATACTGAAAGCTTTAGTAAGGATTTAGCTGAAATAACTGATGTTTTTGTAATGGATGCCTTTGGTTCAGCCCATAGGGCACATTGCTCGACAGCGGGTGTTACAAGTTTTGTTAAGGAAACTGCTGTTGGCTATCTGATGCAAAAAGAAATTGATTACCTTGGTAATGCTGTGGAAGACCCAGAAAGACCATTTGTTGCCATACTTGGTGGGGCTAAGGTTGCTGATAAACTTAATGTTATCTCAAACCTACTTGAAAAATGCGATACACTAATTATAGGGGGCGGAATGGCTTATACATTCCTAAAGGCACAGGGTCATGAAATTGGGCAGTCTTTAGTTGATTTGGAAAAGCTTGACTACTGTAAGGAAATGCTTGCAAAGGCTGAAAAGCTCGGTAAGCAACTACTATTACCAATTGATACGGCTATTACTTCATCATTCCCTAATCCTATTGATGCAGAGATAGAGGTTGAAATTGTTGATTCTCACGAAATACCTGCTGATAAAATGGGACTCGATATCGGTATCAAGACTCAAGAGGCATTTGCAAATGCAGTAAAATCTGCAAAAAATGTTGTTTGGAATGGACCTATGGGTGTGTTTGAAAATCCAGTTCTTGCTAAGGGTACTATTGCTGTTGCTAAGGCATTGGCTGAAACTGATGCTACAACAATTATTGGTGGGGGCGATTCTGCTGCTGCTGTTGTACAACTTGGATTTGCAGATAAGATGAGCCATATTTCTACTGGAGGTGGTGCATCACTTGAATATCTTGAGGGTAAGATTCTTCCTGGAATTGATGTTATCGCTGATAAAAACTAATTTATGATTAATTTAGGGCAGGCGGTTTGCCTGTCCTTTTCTTAGTTTATACTTTTGGTGGATAGTTGAATAGACAGTTGGGTTTGAGATGCCTTTACTGTAAAACTATTAGCTGAAATTTTATAAAACCATATGATTATTTAATGCAAAATATTTATATTACAAGGAGAAATTAAAATGAATAAATCTTTAAGACAAGCAGTTATTGCTGGAAACTGGAAAATGAACAATACCCGTATCGAAACAAAGGCACTTATCGAGGATTTAAAGCCTGTTGCTGAAAAAGCTAATTGTGGAGTTGTAATTGGTGTTCCTTTCACAAATCTTGAAACAGCAGTAAATCTTACTACTGGAACAAATATAAAGGTTGCTGCACAAAATTGTCATTTTGAGAAGAGTGGTGCCTTCACTGGAGAAATTTCAGCTGATATGCTTGCTGAGATGGGTGTTGAATATGTTATTATCGGACATAGCGAGCGTAGACAGTATTTTGCTGAAACAGATGTAACTGTTAATAAAAGAACAAAAGCTGGTCTTGAGGCTGGTTTAAAAGTTATTGTTTGTGTGGGTGAATTGCTAGAAGAGAGAGAACAGGGTATAACAGAAGAAATTGTTGGATTACAGACAAAGGTTGCTTTGTTAGATATTACTGCTGAACAAATGAAAAATATAATTATAGCATATGAGCCAGTATGGGCAATTGGAACAGGGAAAACTGCTACTGCTGAACAGGCTAATGAGGTTTGCTCATTTATTCGTGGCACAGTAGAAAAGCTATATAGCAAGAAAGTTGCAGATGCGTTGACAATTCAGTATGGCGGCTCTATGAATTCTTCTAATGCAGCAGAATTACTAGCACAACCAGATGTTGACGGAGGACTAATCGGTGGGGCATCGCTTAAAGCTAAAGATTTTGGAGTTATTTTAGAAGAGGCATCCAAGTAAATAATACAAAGGAGAAAAGATATGAAGAAAAGACCTGTTGCATTAATTATTATGGACGGTTTTGGTTATAATGACAGCGAGTTTGGAAACGCTATAAAGGCTGCAAATACTCCCAATATAGATAGGTTTTTAAAAGAATACCCACATACACAAATTGGTGCAAGCGGAATGAATGTTGGTTTGCCAGATGGGCAGATGGGCAATTCAGAGGTGGGGCATACAAATATAGGAGCAGGCAGGATTGTTTATCAAGAGCTTACAAGGATAACGAAATCGATTGTAGATGGTGATTTTTTTGCAAATGAAGCTATAAATAGTGCGATTGAAAATTGCAAGAAAAACAATTCCAGGCTTCATTGTATGGGATTGCTTTCTGACGGTGGTGTACATAGCCATAATACACATCTTTATGGGATTTTAGAAGCTGCAAAAAAAGCGGGGCTTACTGAAGTTTATGTGCATTGTTTTATGGATGGTCGTGATGTGCCTCCTACAAGTGGTGCGGGGTTTATTGAGGAATTGGTTGAAAAGATGAAGAAAATAGGAGTTGGAGAGATAGCTTCAATTTCTGGCCGATATTATGCTATGGATAGGGATAATCGTTGGGATAGAGTTGAAAAGGCATATTCTGCAATGGTTAGAACAGAGGGCAATTTCAATACTAATCCAGTTGATGTTATGAAAAAGTCATATGCTGAAGATGTAACTGATGAGTTTATTGTTCCTACTATTTGTAATAAGGATGGTATGATTAAATCCAATGATAGCATGATTTTTTTCAATTTCCGTCCTGACCGTGCAAGAGAAATTACTCGTACATTTGTTGATGATAAATTTACTGGATTTGAGAGAAATATGCTTTCTCTTTGTTTTGTATGTATGACCCAGTATGATGTAACTATGCCTAATGTTGAGGTTGCATTTAAACCTCAATCATTGACAAATACATTTGGGGAGTATATTAGCAAAAATGGTTTGACGCAGCTTAGAATTGCTGAAACCGAAAAATATGCACATGTAACATTTTTCTTTAATGGTGGCGTTGAATCTCCGTTTAAGAATGAGGATAGGGCATTAATCGATTCTCCAAAGGTTGCAACATATGATTTACAGCCTGAAATGAGTGCGATTTTAGTTTGTGACGAAGTTGTTAAGCGTATAGAATCAGGAAAGTATGACTCAATTATCCTTAATTATGCGAATTGCGATATGGTAGGACATACAGGTGTTTTTGATGCAGCTAAGGCTGCTGTTGAGGTTGTAGATGAATGCGTGGGCAGAACTGTTGATGCTATACTTGCACAGGGAGGTATTGCTCTAATTACTGCTGACCATGGAAATGCCGATAAGATGTATGAGCCAGACGGTTCGCCATTTACTGCACACACAACAAATCCTGTACCTCTTATTATAGTGGGCGAAAATTGCAAGCTTCGTGATGATGGAGTTTTAGCCGACCTTGCACCAACTATGTTGGAACTTTTGAATTTACCACAACCTACAGAGATGACAGGTAAATCAATTATAATCTAAATATTACTTTAATATGAAACAGGTATGAATCAGATTTTGATTTATATCTGTTTTAATTATCTAAATAAATTTCAATAATATCAGTTATAATACATTCTGTTGTCATTTAAATTTTAGCTTAACATTAAACTCCATGCATCATAATACCTAATTTTATTTATCAAAAGGAAAGCCTAATGATTGAAATATAATGAGAAATGTGATAAAATAAATTGAAGTCAAAATTATGGGTACCTTCTTATTAGTTAGAATAATGCCTATATAAAAAATATTTTTTAAAATTACATTGCAATTTATTAGTATTATGGTATAATACTAATTAGTATTATTGTTATTTATTATCGGGTATATTGGAGGATTATATAAATGAACGTTCAAGAATTGTACAAGCTTTGGCTTGAAAAGGCTGTTGAAGATAAGGATTTACAAGATGAATTGAAATCTATTGAGGGAAATGAATGTGAAATTAATGATAGATTTTACCGTAGTCTTGAGTTCGGCACTGGTGGTCTGAGGGGTGTAATTGGTGCTGGAACAAATAGACTTAATATATATACTATAAGACGAGCAACACAAGGATTAGCTGATTACGTAAATGAGGCTTTTGAGAATCCATCTGTAGCTATTGCCTACGATAGCAGAATCAAATCAGATGTTTTTGCTAAAAATGCTGCAGGGATTTTATCGGCGAATGGCATTAAGGTATATATTTTTTCAGAGTTAATGCCAACACCGATGCTTTCATTTGCTGTAAGAGAACTAAAATGTAATGCAGGTATTGTAGTTACTGCAAGCCATAACCCAGCAGAATACAATGGATACAAGGTTTATGGTGATGATGGTTGCCAGATGACACTTGAGGCGGCTGAAATTGTTTTGAATAAAATAAATGCTGTTGATATGTTTGAAGGTGTAAAGATTTCAGAATTTGAAGATGGTCTAGAAAACGGAATGATTGAATATATCGGGCAGGATGTTATAGATGCTTATTATAAGAATGTAATTGCCCAAGGTATTAATGTGGAGCTTTGTGCGACGAGTGGATTAAAGGTTGTATATACGCCATTAAATGGTGCGGGAAATAAGCCTGTTCGTAACATTTTAAATAAAATAGGCATTAAGGATGTAGTTGTTGTTCCTGAACAGGAAAATCCTGATGGAAATTTTACTACCTGTCCATATCCCAATCCAGAGGCAAAGGAAGCGTTAAGCTTAGGTTTGAAGCTTAGTGAAAAAGAAAAGCCTGATTTACTACTTGCGACTGACCCCGACGGTGATAGAGTTGGAATTGCTGTTCCATCTGAAGATGGCTATGAACTGTTTAGTGGGAATGAAGTTGGTGCAATGCTTTTAGAGTATATTTGCAGTGAAAGAACACGCCAAGGAATTATGCCAAAAAATCCTGTTACAGTTAAGACAATTGTTACAACCGAGATGGTGAGGGCAATTGCTAAGGAATATAATGTAGAGGTTTTTGAGGTGCTTACTGGTTTTAAATTTATTGGTGAGCAGATTACATTCCTTGAGAACAAAGGCGAAGAAGATAGATATATATTCGGGTTTGAAGAAAGCTATGGCTATCTTGCGGGTACTTATGTGCGTGATAAGGATGCAGTGGTAGGCTCAATGATGATATGCGAAATGGCTGCTTTTTATAGAACAAAGGGAATTTCAATGATGCAGGCGAGGGAGAATTTATATAAGAAATATGGCGTTTATGTTCATACTCAAAAGAGCTTTACCTGTGCAGGAGAGACAGGCATGGAGAAAATGAAGGAGATAATGGGTAATCTTCGTGAAAATCCACCTATTACGATTGGAGGATTAAAGGTTACTAAAATCTCTGATTATATAAAAGGAGTATCTGTTAACACCCAAACTGGTGCTAAAGAGGAGATAACATTGCCTAAATCGGATGTATTGGTTTTTGAGTTAGTTGATGGTGCAAGTGCAATTATTAGACCATCGGGAACTGAACCAAAGATTAAGGTATACTATACTACAACTGGTGCTGGAAAAGCATCTGCAGAGAAACTTGAAAGAGAAATATCGAAAGATTTTCAGAGCATTTTAGGATTTTAATTTAATTTTATGTAAAGATTTGAAGATTTAAGCGATTTATATAATATAAGTCGCTTAATTTATTAATATTAGCATAATATCAATAAAAAAAGACGAGAAAAAGGGATATATCTGATAAAAACTTATAAACCCCATAAAACGCTTGACAAAGGTAAGAAAAAGTGATAATATAGATAAGTCGCTAAAACAGGGGCGAGAGGAGAGGAGCCTTTAAAAAGCCTGTTGAATAAGACGTAGAGGTTTTGACGGTACTGGTTGTAGCTGATGGGATTTATCGAATTAAAAATAAATTTCAAAAAGGTATTGACAAAAGGT
>JAAYSW010000096.1 GCA_012523875.1 Clostridiales bacterium | reverse complement strand
TTAGTTAAGGAAACAGGTTTTCCAAGCATGAAGGTTTTGCAGTTTGCATTTGATGGAGATGCAGAAAATGAATATTTACCTCATAATTATAAAACATCGAATTGTGTTGTTTATACGGGTACTCATGATAATGATACATTGAAAGGCTGGGTGAAATCATCATCTAAAGACACGAAGAGATATTGTATAGAATATATGGATTTAAAGGGAAAATGGGAGATAGCCTGGGGTATAATTAGGCTAGCTTGGAGCAGTTCTTCTGAAATTGCAATCGTACAGATGCAGGATATACTGAATGAGGGGAGTAAATCCCGTATGAATACACCGTCCACCCTTGAGAACAACTGGACATATAGAATAAAGCAAAAAGATTTAACTAGAGGTTTGGTTAGTAAATTACAAGAGCTTAACAGAATTTATGGCAGATAGACTAAGGAGAGAAATATGGATAAAAATAAATTTATAACGGAATTTAGGCAAGAGCTATTACAAAACTTTGGTGTTGAACCAAAGAATGCAAGTAGCCAACAAATACATCATGCAATTGGTAATGTTGTCATGAACGATATTTCTAATGATTGGGGGAAAAGCACTGAAAAGCATTTGAATAGCCGCAGAGCCTGTTATTTTTCTATGGAATTTCTTATGGGCAGGGCTGTTTTCAATAATCTACTTTGTCGAGGTATTTATAATGAGGTTGAGGAAAGTTTGAAATCATGTGGGATATCCTTGTCAGAGCTAGAAGATATCGAGGATTCAGCATTAGGGAATGGTGGATTAGGACGCTTAGCTGCCTGCTTTCTTGATAGTGCAGCAACACTCAATCTACCTTTAGATGGTTATGGAATCCGCTATAAATATGGTCTTTTCAAGCAATCATTTCAAGATGGATTCCAAATAGAGCATGCAGATGACTGGACAAAGTATGGTGATGCATGGTCAAAGAGATATGATTCAGATACTGTTCTAGTTGAATTTAATGGGCAGACAGTGAAAGCAGTCCCATACGATATGCCGATAATTGGATATAAAACAAATAATATAGGCACTTTAAGACTTTGGCAGGCTGAACCAGTAAAAGAGTTTGATTTTAATCTTTTCAATCAGCAGAAATATATCGAGGCAAGTGGGGAAAAGATATTTGCTGAGGACATTTCAAGGGTGTTGTATCCTAATGATGATACGCTTGATGGTAAGATATTGCGTTTAAAACAGCAGTATTTTTTCTGTTGTGCATCGCTTACGGACATTATTAAAAAGCATAAGGAAAAGCATGGAACAGTGGAGAACATTGCCGATTTTATAACTATACAGTTGAATGATACCCACCCAGTAATATCCATTCCAGAAATGATGCGACAATTAATGGATAATGAGGGTATGAGCTTCGAGGGAGCATTTGCAATTGCTCAAAAAGTATTTAACTATACGAACCACACAATAATGATTGAGGCATTAGAGAAATGGGATTGTGAAATTATTGAGGGATTGCTGCCACGAGTTTTTGAAATAATTATTATGCTAAATGAAAAGTTTATTGTCGATATGTACAATAAGGGTGTGAGTAAAAAAGATATAGAAGAGATGAAAATTATAAGCGAGCAACAGGTTCATATGGCTCATATGGCGATTTATTGTTCATCATATATCAATGGCGTTGCAGAAATTCATACTGGGATTCTTAAAGACACGGTATTGAAAACATGGTATAAAATCTTTCCTGATAGATTCCAAAATAAGACGAATGGTATAACTCAAAGAAGATGGCTTGCGTTATGTAATAAGGAGTTATCAGCCCTTGTAACAGAACTTTTAGGAAATGATGATTGGACAATTAGACTTGACGAGATGAAGAAACTTGAAAAGTTTGCGGATAATAAACTCATACTACAGAGGTTTTTAGATATTAAGCAAGAGAAAAAGAACCAGCTTGCAAGCTTTATATTACAAAAAGAGGGCATTAAAATTAATGAGAACAGTATTTTTGATGTGCAAATAAAGCGTTTACATGAATATAAAAGGCAATTACTAAATGCATTCTCAATACTATATATATATTTTGGAATCAAGGACGGAAGCATAACTGATTTCACTCCTACAACCTTTATTTTTGGTGCAAAAGCAGCTCCAGGATATAGGCGAGCAAAGGGGATTATTAAATATATCAATGAAATAGCAAAACTAATTGGGAATGATAAGGATGTATGTGATTTAATTAAGGTTATATTTGTATCTAATTATAATGTTTCATATGCTGAGAAGCTTATTGCAGCGACTGACGTTTCGGAGCAAATTTCTACCGCTGGCACAGAAGCCTCAGGTACAGGTAATATGAAGCTTATGCTTAATGGAGCAGTAACACTAGGTACATTTGATGGAGCAAATGTTGAGATTGTCGAGGAAGCAGGCGAGGAGAATAACTATATCTTTGGTGCAAGGGTTGATGAGTTGAAAAAACTCATGCCAAAATATAATAGCAGAAAAGTAATAGCTAAAAATGAAAGGATTCGAAGGGTTGTTGATACCTTAATTGATGGTACTGTTTCGGATGATGGAACAGGATATTTTAGAGA
>JAAYSW010000095.1 GCA_012523875.1 Clostridiales bacterium | reverse complement strand
CCATCACTGTAAAGATATTGCATATCCCTTCTCTCTACATAGGCAGCAGGAAATTTGTCAGAAGGGTTGAATGTTTTTTCAGTTACAGACCCACTTATAATATTCTTAATTTTAGTTCTTACAAATGCTGCTCCCTTTCCTGGCTTAACATGTTGGAACTCAATTATCTGAACAACATTACCATCCAATTCAAAAGTAACACCATTACGAAAATCGCCAGCTGAAATCATTATAAATACCTCCAAATAATGCTATAAAATAATTGCAATAAATACTGCTATAAATTAGCACACTCATTACTGTCGCTTTATACATTTTACAACAAATCTTAAGATAATGCAATAGCTAAACGCAAAATAATTATATACAAATCAATTTTTTCGATGTTTTGTTTAGATTTATGCATGAATCATCTGTTATTACCACCAAATCTTCTATTCTAACCCCGAATTTATTAGGCAAATATATTCCTGGTTCAATTGTTACAAGCATATTTTTCTCTAGCAAAACTTCTGATAAATGGGATGCTGATGGCATTTCATGAATATCCAATCCAACGCCATGCCCAAGTGAATGACCGAATGCACTGCCATATCCTGAATCCTCGATAATGCTTCTAGCAGAATTATCTAAATCCTTAGCCTTTATACCAGAGCGTGCTGAATGAAGTGCATTCTGTTGTGCCCTCAAAACAATTGAATAAACATCTACCATTTCAGCAGATGGCTTGCCAACACAAATAGTTCTTGTCATATCACCATGATAACCATCAATAACTGCACCAAAATCCATCAATACGAAATCTCCTGATTCCACCTTCTTTTCAGATGGAACGCCGTGTGGCATGGAGGTATTCTTACCCGAAAGCACTATTGAATCGAAAGAGATTGATTCTGCACCACCTTTTAACATATTCCAATTAAGCTCCAATTCAATTTCCCGCTCTGTACGCCCAACTTGTATAAAGTTAAGCATATGCAGGAATGCCTTCTCTGCAAGACCCTGTGCCTGTGAAATCTTTTCAATTTCATGCTTGTCCTTTATTACTCTCATCCCAGAAATAGCCTTACTTAAGCTATCAGAAGTATCAAATTCATATTCACTAAGCTTTTTCTTATAGGAATCAAGTTCACTTATAGCCATCTTATCTGCTTCTACTGCAATTCTCTTTGCACCATGTTTTTTTATTAATTCTTTTAGCTGATTATATATGCTATTTTGTTCAATAACTTCACAACTCTTTACAGTAACCCTTGCCTTTTCAATATATCTAAAATCAACAATAAAATATGCCTTTTCCCGAAAGCAAATCACTGTCCCCGCAGAAGATTTCATTCCCGTAAAATACCGACGGTTTTTAGAAGATGTAATCAATGCACAATCTATTCCTCGTGGCAATTTCTTAAATATTTCTTCAGTTTTATACATTTTATCACCTATTACCCAATACCTGTAATGCAAGTGTATAACCTTCTATGCCAAAACCACAAATACTACCAAGGCAAACAGGTGCAATTACAGATTTAGCTCTAAATTCCTCCCTAGCAAAAACATTGCTAATATGCACCTCTATACATGGTATTTTTATAGCAGAAATAGCATCCCTAATTGCGTAACTATAATGAGTATATGCACCTGCATTGATTACTATACCATCAAAGTCATGCCTTGCAGAATGAAGCTTATCAATAATTTCGCCCTCATGATTGGATTGAAAAACATTGCATTCCACATTGATTTTTTTAGCACTATCCATAATTGATTTATTAACAATTTCCAAACTCTGTTCCCCGTAAACTCCTGGTTCACGCTCACCCAAAAGGTTTAAATTTGGGCCATGAATCACCAGAATTTTTTTTGTAATCTCCATTATTCTGCCCCCACTAATTTAGCAATTCATTAGTTTAACAAACTTTATATATTTTTAGGTAAAAATAATTTTTCTGCTTTCCTTTTCACCTTAAAAAAAGTTGTTTTTTCATATTCAATCGGTTTAACATATATACTTTTAATCCTTTTAAGATTAGCACCAAGTATATCCGTAAATATTTGATCACCCACAACAGCAAGCTGTGAAAAAGGTATACCCATTCGTTTTTGTGCCTCATTAATTCCTTTCGAAAGAGGCTTACGTCCCTCTGAAACAAACTCCAAGCCTAACATATCTGCAAATGGCTTAACCCTATAATCATGGTTATTTGAAACAATCATAAGTTTTATTCCTGATTTTTTCATTTTATCAAGCCATTCCAGAACCCCTTTAGCAGGTTCTGGATTATCATGTGTTGTAAGGGTATTGTCTAAATCCAATATTAAACCTGTGATATTATGAGCCCTCAGCAATTCCATTGTTATATCCACCACAGATTTCAACGCTATTGTTGATTTAAAAAACATTTTATCTCCCCATATAAATGTAGTATAAAGAAAAAGCGAGCATAATGCTCGCCTTTACCATTTAGCTTTTCATACGGCACTTTACGCACCCAATACGCCCGAATTTTCGGACAAGTAAATTTTAGTATTTACGCTTACGAGCTGCCTCAGATTTTTTCTTACGTCTTACTGAAGGCTTTTCGTAGTGTTCTCTCTTACGTGCTTCGGCGATTACGCCATCCTTTGCACAAGATCTCTTAAATCTTTTAAGAGCCGTATCCAAAGTTTCATTTTTACCAACACGAACTTCTGCCACTTGTTTCCCTCCCTTTGCCGCCAAGACAGAGGTTTATACTAAAACGTTAAAGCTATATGAGCTTAAACGCCAGTTATCAACATCTTGCACTTTAAAGCAATGCATTTTATATGATATATCTAATTTTAACATATCCTGCTTACATTGTCAAGGCTTTATTGAAACTTTGTTATCTTACTACAAAGTTAACTAGCTTATTTTGTACATATATTTCTTTTATTATGCTTTTTCCACTCAAAGCTTCTGCAATTTTAGGTTCCTTTTTAGCAATATTTAAAACTTCTTCTTGTTTTAAATCCATGCCAATTACGATTCTTTCTCTCACTTTACCATTTATCTGGATTACAATTTCAACAGTTTCCTCAAGACAAAGTTCCTCGTCATACTTTACCCATGATTGTTGGTTTAATACCCCATCATATCCAATAATCTCATATAATTCCTCGGTGATATGTGGTGCAAAGGGATTTAGCATTATCAACAAATCCCTATATTCTTTTTTATTTACTGTACCAATTGTATAAATATCATTCAACAATGCCATCATTGTTGCGATTGCAGTATTAAATTTTAAACTTTCAATATCTTCTGTAACCTTTTTTATAGCTTTATGGAATTTTGTCTTTAACTCATCACGATAATCATCGCCATCAATTAAACAATCTTGCAATGCCCAAACCCTATCCAAAAACCTCTTACAGCCCTTAATACTTGACGGACTCCAAGGAGCTGTTTTTTCAAAGTCGCCGATAAACATTTCATATAAACGCAATGTATCCGCACCATAAGCCTTGATAACATCATCTGGGCTAATTACATTCCCTCTTGATTTCGACATCTTCTGTCCATCTTCGCCCAAAATCATTCCATGACTTGTTCTTCTCATATAAGGCTCTTTTTGTGTTGTAATATCTATATCATATAGGAACTTATGCCAAAAACGTGAATAAAGTAAGTGTAGAGTTGTATGCTCCATTCCACCATTGTACCAGTCAACAGGCATCCAATAGTCAAGTGCCTCCCTTGACGCTAATGCCTCCTTATTATGCGGGTCGCAGTATCTTAAATAATACCATGATGAACCAGCCCATTGTGGCATTGTATCTGTTTCACGCTTAGCAGGTCCTCCACAATCAGGACAAGTTGTATTGATAAAGCTTTCAAGCGTTGACAATGGACTTTCACCATTATCAGTAGGCATATAGCTTTCAACATCAGGCAATCTCAATGGCAATTCACTTTCGGGCAGTGCAACATATCCACATTTTTCACAATGAACAATCGGGATTGGCTCACCCCAATAACGCTGACGAGAAAATACCCAATCACGAAGTTTATAATTTACTTTTGGAACACCCTTCTTATTTTCTTCAAGCCATTTTTTTATCTTTTCTTGAGCGTCCTCAACGGATAGTCCGTTCAGAAATCCACTATTAACCATAACACCTGTTTCGCAATCTGTGAACGCTTCAACTTCAATATTGCCACCCTTTACAACCTCTACAATAGGCAAATCAAAAGTTTTAGCAAAATCATAGTCACGAGTATCATGTGCAGGTACAGCCATAATCGCACCCGTACCATATGTCATAAGCACATAATCCGATATATATATCGGTATTGCCATATTATTAACAGGATTAACAGCCTTTACACCTTTTAATTCAACACCTGTTTTATCTTTAACCATTTCAGTACGTTCAAAATCAGATTTATGTGAAGATTTCTCTTGATATTCCCTAATCTCCCCATTATTAGAAAGCTTATCAGCCCATTTTCCAATCAAAGGATGTTCAGGTGAAATTACCATATAAGTAGCTCCAAAGAGCGTATCTGGTCTTGTTGTATAAACCGTCAACACATCTCCAGTAGTTGTAATAAAATCTACCTCTGCACCTGTTGAACGTCCAATCCAGTTTGTTTGTGTAGCCTTAATTTTATCAAGATAGTTTACTTCTGACAAATCGTCAAGCAATCGCTGTGCATATTCAGTAATTTTAAGCATCCACTG
>JAAYSW010000094.1 GCA_012523875.1 Clostridiales bacterium | reverse complement strand
GTAAAAAAGAAGAAACCAGTAGCAATTTTTGCATTGGGTGGGGGACTACTGCTTGTTATAGCAGCCATTATTTCCTATTTATTTATACCATCACTAAAAAATACAGTTAATATGATGGTGATGAAGCCAGAGAAATATTATGCATCAGTTGAAAATAATAATGTTTCAAAACAGGCGAAGCAAGTAGGCGAACAATACTCTAAGATTATTGAAGCTTATAACAATGAAAAAGGCATGGCTGCAGATTATGAAATCTCTGCTGAAATTAATCCAGACTTTCTGGAGGAGTATGACATACCTGAGAAGTTTGCAAACATAAAGTTTAATGGTTCTACTTCTATTAAGGATGAAAAATTCAGCACTGATATGATGTTATCAATTGATAATGTGAAGATTATCACATTAAAGATGTTGATGGATTATGTGGGTGTGGAAGCTTATCTCCAAGTCCCAGAATTATCTGATGCATTTTTAAAAGTACCATTTGATGAGGTTGCTGGGGATATAATTGACGAGATGGATTCAACTGGACTAATGGGAATGTCTTATACTCCTACTATGGAGGCTTATGGTGATGATGATGCCGACTTGGCTAGTGAAGCCATTGAGAAGATATTTAGTGGCGAGCTTATTTCTGATAATCAACTAGAAGATTTAATCAATAAGTACTATAATATAGCAATTGAAAATATCGAAAATGTTGAATTAGAAAAAGGCGTTGAAATTGAAGTAGGGGATATTGATGCGAAATTCAATACTCTTACAGCTAAAATAACATTAAAAGATGCGGCTAAGATAGTAGAGGCCATCTTAAAGGAAATGAAGAAAGATGATGTTATTATTAATGCAATTACAGAACTTGGTATATGCACAAAGAGTGAATACAAAGACTTTATAGATGAGATTCTAGAAGATATTAAAAGCGACCCTGGAAGCAAGAGTGATTATGTTAAGCTTATCACCTATGTTGACTCAAAGGGTATAATTTGCGGGCGTGAGCTTGAAGTTTATGAAGATAGAGATAAAGTAGAGGATTTTGAATTATACTATGTAG
Source organism: Clostridiales bacterium (assembly GCA_012523875.1). Taxonomy (GTDB): domain Bacteria; phylum Bacillota; class Clostridia; order Oscillospirales; family Ruminococcaceae; genus JAAYPV01. The sequence continues at coordinate 1,709 of JAAYSW010000094.1, read as the reverse complement.
CTGCTAGGGATGGCGACAATATCGCACTTGATGTATTGTTCCAAGTTGATGATGATTCCTTTAGTATAGAGCTTAATGGTAAGGAAAAGTCTAAGGATACTTATAGTGGTAATATTAAACTTGAAGTAGAATCAAGCGATTATTGGAGTGATAATATTGAAACATACTCCTTTAATATTAAATTTGATGGATTTAATATTGCTAATGAAGAAAAAGGATATATTAATGGTAAGTTCAGTGTTGACCTTATAGTTACAAAGTTTGAAGTTGAATTTAAATCTGATGGCAAAAGCCAAGAGATTTCATTTGAGATTCCTGACTATGCTACAATAAAGATTACTTATTTAGAATCAAATCCTGATGATATAAAAATGCCTTCAAGCAAGGATAAAATTTATGATGTAGAAAATGAAGACGATATACTAAAGCTTATGGAAGAAATCGATTTCGAAGCGTTCATTGAAAAGTTAAGTGAGGATTTAGATTTTGATTTAAGTCTAATTGGGGATTTACTATTCGGTTACGATGACTACTATGATTATGACGATTATTATGATGACTATGATTATGACGATTATGACGATGACGATTATGAATATCTTGATATCGATTATAATTTTGACGAACTAGAGATAACTATTAATGGTGATAAGGTTGTTTTATCAGAAGGAATTGCTGATATAGCTTCTTTAGTTAATGTTAACGGATTAACAGTTATTGAGGCAGGTGGAGTAGAATACCTATATAATAAGGATTACACTCTAAATATAGACTTGGAAAATGATACCGATGAGGATTTACCAATTGAAAAATGCCCAGTTGATTATATTAGCTTGGATGCAGGCAGTACAGTAGTGGATTTGAAGGTTAATGGAATAACTATCGGAAGTACAATTAAAGACATCTCCGCTGCTTTTAATGAGGAAGTGGATTCAGGATTTTACGCTATCTATATTAATGATACAGATGATTATTTTAAATATATTACATTATATATAGAAGAAGATATTGTGACCAACATTATAATTAGAGATTAAGAAAAATACGGAATAGAATATTTCAAAATTAAAAGGTTGCGTAGTTTAATTCTACGCAACCTTTTTTTTTATAATTTTAAGATGTATTCTAATCATTATTCTGATTTAAAATATTTTTCTTCATGTTAGCCTTATCAAATACATTCAAAACGCCATCATTATTTGTATCAGCATACTGTGCCTGTTTTGAGGTTATGGAGCTAGCCTCGTTTATCCTCTTTGCACCAAACATGGTTACCATTAATTGTTTTAACTCATCAGCAGATATTATTCCATCTCGGTTAATATCACCTGTTGGAAGTGGTATTTCACCCCTAGACTCAAAATTCAACATATTTTCTTTTGCATATTTTTCAGCAACTGTATCATTATAGCTATGAATTGTTGTAATAGGATTACGCTCAAGCATTCCAGTTCGGCTATATTTATAACCAAATGCTGCATCATCTATTGATGTAATATAATGAGGTATGTATATATCCCTTAGATTTATGCAATCATTGAAAGCTAATGCAGAGATTATATTTATGCTATCAGGGATTGTAATACTAGTTAGTGATATGCAACCCTCGAAAGCAGCCATGCCAATGCCTGCTAGGGTATTTGGTAACTTAATTTTCTCTAGGCTAGTGCAACCTACAAATGCTCCAAGTTCTAAATATGATACTCCAT
>JAAYSW010000093.1 GCA_012523875.1 Clostridiales bacterium | reverse complement strand
ATTATGACGCTTCAACAGTTGAAGTATATCTTAAAAATAGTTGAATATGGCTCGATAAATGAGGCGGCAAAACAACTTTTTATCTCACAACCAAGCCTTTCTAATGCAGTTAAGGAACTTGAAAATGAGGTAAATATAGAGATTTTCAACCGTTCAGCAAGAGGAATTTCACTTACTGCTGATGGTGTGGAATTTTTATCATATGCTCGCCAAATTATAGAACAATTAGATTTGTTAGAACAAAGATATAAACACAAAAAGCCATCACGGAAGCTATGCTCAGTTTCAACACAACATTATGCCTTTGCTGTTAATGCTTTTGTAAACCTTATCCACTCTAGCGATGCCGATGAATATGAGTTTACACTGAGGGAAACACGAACTCATGATATAATTGAAGATGTTAAGAATATGAGGAGCGAGATTGGAATCTTATACCTTAGCGATTTTAATGAAAAGGTTATTATGAGGTTTTTAAATGAAAACCAGCTGGTTTTTAATCCTCTTTTTGTGGCTAAACCCCATGTTTTTGTGAGTGTGTTTAATCCCCTTGCAAAAAAAGAGTTTGTGGAATTAGAGGACTTGGAAGAGTATCCATGCTTACAATTTGAACAGGGTGAATTTAACTCTTTTTACTTTTCTGAGGAGGTTTTAAGCACTGTTTATCATAAGAAAAGTATTTATGTAAGCGACCGTGCAACTTTGTTCAATCTCCTTATTGGGCTTAATGGTTATACAATTTGTTCAGGGGTACTCAATAGTGATTTAAATGGGAATGATATAGTTGCGGTTCCTTTAAAATCGGACGAAAATATGCTTGTTGGTTGGATTATGAATAAGAAATCTATTTTAAGCAAAGAAGCACAAAGATATGTGGGAGAGTTAAAAAAACTGATTAAAGAGCATGGTTTTGAGGTTTTGTGCTAATTTATATTTAATAATTTAAATGGGCAAGCTAGATAGTTTTATTTTGCATATTTATTGATTTATTAAAAGAATTAGGGTATAATATTTGGTACAACAAGGCTTCAAGTTTGAAGTTTAAGGAGTGACATATTATCAAAAAGGTTGAAATTTTTTCTGATGGTGCTTGTAGTGGTAATCCAGGCCCTGGTGGATATGGAGTTATCTTGAGATATAAGGATAATGTTAAGGAGCTTTCAGGGGGCGAGAGGGACACTACAAACAATCGAATGGAGCTTATGGGTGTAATTATTGGGTTATCAGCACTTAAAGAGCCATGCGAGGTAATTTTGACAACTGATAGTAAATATGTTGTTGATTCTGTTACTAAAGGTTGGGTTTATGGTTGGAAGAAAAGGGGCTGGATTAAATCTGATAAGAAGCCCGCATTAAATGTTGATTTATGGGAAAGGCTTCTGCCTTTGCTAGAAAAGCATAAAGTTGAATTTAAATGGGTTAAAGGGCATGCTGGACATCCAGAGAATGAGAGGTGCGATGAACTTGCCGTTATTCAAAGGGACAAGTATTTGCTGAATAACTGAAAAATATACAAAAAAGCAACTGTT
>JAAYSW010000092.1 GCA_012523875.1 Clostridiales bacterium | reverse complement strand
CTTTGTGCTATTCTCTGTGCCTCTATAAGCATATTCTTGCTTGTAAAATACTCTATTCTTTCTGCTAACTCTTCGTCTATTTCCTTTAATGCATCTTCCATCTTATCAGGACTTACTATATAATGTGATGCTGGGAATATAGCTATATGTTGCATTGTAGATAAAACTTCGCCAGTAATAACATTTACTTCACTTATTCTATCAATTTCATCCCCAAAAAATTCAACCCTTATTGCCTTATCAGTAGCCGAAGGTGAGAAAATCTCAACCACATCACCTCTAACTCGAAACTTATTCCTTGTCAAGTTTATATCATTTCGCTCATATTGTATATTTACAAGCTCCTCTAATAGCCTTTCTCTTGATTTATTCATTCCTTTTCTAATAGAAACAACCATTGAACGATAATCATCTGGGTTACCTAATGAATATATACAGGATACACTTGCAACAATAATTACATCCCGACGTTCAGTCAAAGCAGTTGTCGCTGAATGCCTTAGCTTATCTATTTCATCATTTATTGAAGAATCCTTTTCAATAAAACTATCTGTACTTGGAATATATGCTTCTGGCTGATAGTAATCATAATAAGAAACAAAGTATTCCACTGAATTGTTAGGGAAGAATTCTTTAAATTCTGAACAAAGCTGTGCTGCAAGGATTTTATTATGTGCCAACACAAGCGTTGGTTTATTTATCTGCTCTATTACATTCGCCATCGTAAAGGTTTTACCTGATCCTGTTACCCCCAAAAGTGTCTGCTCTTTATAACCCTTATTAAGCCCCTCAACAAGTTTTGTAATCGCCTCTGGCTGATCACCAGATGGTTTATAGCTTGATACTAATTCAAATTTATTCATAATATCTCCATCATTATTTTAATCAGTTAAACTAAATACTCCACAATCCTTCATTGATATTACTTTATTGTCTGCCACTATTATATGGTCAAGTAAGGTTATTCCAATTGGTTTCAATATATTATATAGATATCTTGTTGCATTAATATCCTCTTGTGAAGCCATTGGAATACCATTAGGATGGTTATGTGCTAGTATAATCATATCACTATGTGACTGATATGTAAACTCTATTATTTTTTTAACATTTACTGCAACAGTATTTATAATCCCCGTAGCAACAACTCTACTAGAGATAATCTGTAAATTATCATTTAAACTAATTGCAATAAGCTTTTCAAGCTTCTCTCCAATAAAAAGCTTCTTAGCGTAATTCATTATATTTTCTATGCTATTCTCTGTGCAATGTTCATGCTTTTCCAATAAATATTTTTTTAATAATTGAGGAATAAGTTTTAATAAAATTGCACTGTTTTCTGTTATATAAGGAACTTCCGTCAATATATTTATATCTGCATCAAATACATTGCTGAATCCTCCACATTTTTTTATAAGCATATGTGCAATCTCATTTGTATTCCTTCTTGGTATTGAATAATATAACAGAAGCTCAAGAATTTCATGGTCTCGAAAGTTTTCAATACCTAATTCCAGAAATCTTTTTTTATGCCTTTCCCTATGTCCTTTATGAAAATTGTTACTCATCGTTGCTTTACACCTTTTTGATTATTTTTAAATTTAACAGACTATTATTTTATTATACTATAACTGCTACTTATAGTATAATATATTTCGACAATTTTTAAAAGCTTTTTTAAATTTTAAAATTATGTTATACTTTATATACGCATATAATCAAGGAAAACAACTATATTTATAGGAGGTTTTATGAGAAAATATAATATTAATTCAAATGACAGTGGTCAGCGTGTAGATAAGTTTTTAATGAAAGTCGTTCCAAATATACCAAAGAGTATGTTATATAAATCAATTAGACTTAAAAAAATCAAGTTAAATAAAAAAAGATGTGAAATTTCAACAAGGCTTGTCGAGGGTGATGTTTTGGAGTTATATATTAACGATGAATTTTTTGAGGATAATATAGAACATAAATTTAATTTTTTAGATGCTCCTAAAGAATTAGATATTATTTATGAAGATGAAAACATAATAGTTGTAAACAAAGATGTTGGTCTAGTTGTTCATAGTGATAATGAAAATTCAAATGATACTTTAGTAAGAAGAATTCAGCATTATTTGTATGATAAGCATGAGTTTTGCCCACAATCTGAAAATTCTTTTACCCCCGCTATATGTAATCGTCTTGATAAGAATACCTGTGGTTTAGTTATTTCTGCTAAAAACGCTCAGACTTTGCGTGAGTTAAATGAAATTATAAGGAATAAGGAGCTAAATAGGAAGTATTTATGCCTAGCTGTTTCTGAGCCGCCTAAAGATAAAGATACAATCCATGCTCACTTGATTAAAAATAACAAAACAAATAAAGTGAGTATTAGCGAGATTCCCCTTAATAATTACAGGAATATTTCTACTAGGTATAAAGTCTTAAAAAGGATGAATAATTTTACTCTTCTTGAAATAGAATTAATTACAGGGAGGACACATCAAATTCGTGCCCATATGGCACACATTGGTAGCAGTATACTTGGTGACAATAAATATGGCAAACAAAGTATTAACAAAAAGTATAATATCCATCATCAAGCATTATGTGCCTATAATTTAGAATTTAACCTAGAAAAAGAATATTCTCTTTCATATCTTAACCATAAATCTTTCACTATACCGAGTAATAACATATGGTTTATTGCTAAGTTTACCTAAAGGTTTATATTAAAATTACTTTAAATATATGGTTCTCACTCCATATATTATAATTTGATAACCATTCTGTTCAATTTTACAACCATTCGGTTAAAAACTATTGAGGTTTTTTATATTTTGTATTACAATCTATAAT
>JAAYSW010000091.1 GCA_012523875.1 Clostridiales bacterium | reverse complement strand
TTTTTTTTCAGATATGAATCAAGAATACTTTTCATTATTCACAAATAAAGATTACACTATTAGCATTGTAACTGATGAGAGCGGAAGTGCTGGGATAAATGATAAATGTCATGTTTCATTTTATAATGAACATAACATTACATTTAACGTAGTATATAAATATAATGTTGATTTGAATATTGATAAAAATCCGTTCGGTTTAGAACTTGAATATTCAATTACCGATGGAACAAATACATAAAAGAGCAATGGAAATGGGGAAATCAGTATTCCTAATACAACAAATGCAAGCTATAAAGCATTAATTTATGAAGTTGGTTCTGAAAATCCATTTTGCAGTATTGATTTGACACCAGGCAATTACAAGCATAGTGATTTAGGTGCTGAGCATCCTTATGAAATAAATGTAGAAAAAGTATCTGAGTATAAAACACAAATGACAATATCTTATTATAATTATGGTTATATAAATCTTAACAGCAAATTGAATACTGAAAATATTTCATTACTGACTGCTTACCTTTTATAAGGATATAATTTTATTCAAACAGGAAGTTCAAATGATTTAATACTTGGTAAGTCAGGTAGTAATATTACTGTAAATGGTAACATTTTTGCAAATGGAGATTTTAAGTTGTGGAAAGGCAACGCAAATATTAATGGCGTTCTTAGTGCTAAAAATTATTGGGAAAATGGTGAACCCAAAGGTCTTGAAAATTTCCCATCGTATTTCAATCAAATTGATGAATTTATCGCAGAGTACTTCGACGATCAATATATGACAAAAACGTTCTTTGCAGGGGAGATTGATATATTTAATGGTAATAAGGAGTTAATTGATAATAACATTAACATTAATCAATCAACGTTTGTAGACGGAAATGCTTTACTTAGAGGGAATGTTAATATAAACTCTAATTTTAAAGCTACCAATAACATACATATTGAGGGTAATGTTCAAAACACTACTGGTTATATTATTTATTCTGAAACTGGTGATATTACATTAGGGTATGATGATAATTATTCAGCTAATATCAATTTCAATGGTTTTGTTTATGCTCCTAATGGAAAAGTAACAATTAAAGGCGATAACATAAATATTACTGGAACAATTATAGCAAAGGAAATTATTATTGAAGGTAATTCTATAAATTTCAATGTAGGAGCATTGAATCAAATTCCTGGATTTCTAAATCCATTATCGTTGACTGAATTTCAACTTTTGTTAGCAGATGTCGACAATAATAATATAATAAATATATTTGATTTATCTGAACTAAAAAGAAAGTTCTTTAATCAAGCAAATGTTGCATAGTAATTTTAAAAGTTCCTGTACTTAAATAAGTATGGGAACTTTTAGCTTATATTTTCATATTAAAAAGGGTACTACATAAAACGGTAGTACCCTCAGCCCGTCGAAAAACCCCAGCTTTCGCTGGGTTTTTTTGATGTTTTATGGTATAATAGGATGGGGTGAGGAAAATGATAAGAAAATCGAAAGAAGAAAGACTGCAAATGGAAATGATATGCAT
>JAAYSW010000090.1 GCA_012523875.1 Clostridiales bacterium | reverse complement strand
GCTGGATTAGATGTCACTATTATTGAGCTTTCAGATCATCTAATAGCACCACTTGATTTTGATATGGCAGCAGATGTGCATAGCTATCTTAGGGAGAATGGGGTTAAAACCATTCTTAATAATGGTGTAAAAAGTATTATTGATAATGGTGATAATCTTACTGTAAATTTAAATAAGGGTAATATTTCTGCCGATATGTTAATAATGTCCGTAGGTGTACGCCCTGAAACGAGGCTTGCATCTGATTGTGGAATCGAAACCAATCGGAGAGGCTCAATTATTGTTGATGATAATATGAGAACTAATTTCCCTGATATTTATGCAGTTGGTGATGCGATTGAAGTGAAAAATTACATTACCAACCAACCAACATTCATACCCCTCGCTGGTCCAGCGAATAAGCAGGGGAGAATAGCTGCTGATAATATTTGTGGTATTGAAAGCAAATATAGTGGTACTCAGGGCTCTTCCATACTGAAAATATTTGATATGGCTGTTGCTACTACTGGTTTAAATGAAAAAGCAGCAGAAGATGCAAAAATTGATTATGACAAGACATATATCTATTCAGCATCTCATGCAACATATTATCCTAACGCAAGCTTTATGTCAATTAAGATGCTTTGGGAAAAAATAAGTTTAAGAATAGTTGGTGCACAAATAGTCGGCTTTGATGGGGTGGACAAGCGTATGGATGTAATTGCTACTGCAATGCGTTTTGGTGCTAAGATTACCGATTTAACGCAATTAGAGCTTTGCTATGCACCACCATTTGGCAATGCAAAAGATCCTGTTAATATGCTTGGATTTGTTGCAGAAAACATAAATTCAAATATTGTAAAGCAATTCTTCTGGCATGATGTTGAAAGCTTGCCCCGTGATGGAAGTGTAACACTTCTTGATGTTCGCACACCTGCCGAAGTTATGAGAGGGAAAATAGAAGGGTTTATTAATATTCCTGTTGATTCCTTAAGAGAAAATCTTGATAAAATTGATAAGGATAAGCCAGTTTATGTTCAGTGTCATAGTGGGCAAAGAAGTTATATCGCTTGTAGAATACTAAGTGAGAACGGTTATAATTGCTATAATCTTGCTGGTGGTTGGCGACTTTACGAATCAGTTATAAATGAAAAAACCGTTCCTGAATATATCTGCACAGAATGTGAATAAGCAACACAACTTTTAATATTTGAACGGTTTTAAATTACTTTATTATAAATTAATATTATCAAGGCTTTTTTCTGGAGCAGAGCAAGTGTTCCCACTGCACAGAAAAATGCAGATTCATTTCAAAAATTTTATAAGGTTTTATAAAGGTCGCAATACTTTCTAGTTTTCCATCTTCTTTTAAAATATAATAAAAAGCCTTTGATTTATTAAATACAATCAAAGGCTTAATATTATTTACTACCATTTTCTATTTTAGTTATCTTCGCAAAGTTTGCCATAAGCTTTTTTGTGCCAACTTTATCAAATTCTACTTCAAGCATAGCGTCATTCGCCATTTTACGGACTGAGACAACAGTTCCATCCCCAAAGATATTATGATTAACCCTATCGCCATCAACAAAGTTTATTACAATTTGTTGCTTTGGTACTTTAGATTTAATTTTCGCCATTTGTTTTTGTAGAGGTATTGAGTTAACAGCTGTTACTGCTTTGGTAGCACTGCCAGTTCTTACAGTGTTATCTATCTTTTCTATTAAATTTGAATCAATTTCCTTAATAAACCTTGATGGGAAATTACGAGAAGTCGTGCCAAAAAGCATCCTCTGGGCAGCATTACTAATATACAGTCTCTTTTTAGCCCTAGTAAATGCAACATAAGCGAGCCTGCGTTCTTCTTCTATTTCATCTTCATTATCAAAGTTTCGTGAACTAGGGAAGATACCATCCTCCATGCCAACAACGAAAACATTTGGAAACTCAAGACCCTTTGATGAGTGAATAGTCATCATATAAACAGCATCTACAGATTCATCAAGCTTATCCACATCGGTATATAATGAGATTTCTTCTAAAAATCCATTAAGACTTGGCTCTTCAGCTTCATTATAATATGCCATCATAGTTGATTTTAATTCATTAATATTCTCAAGCCTATTAACCCCATCCTCACCAAGGTTTTTCAAAAACTCCCTATAGCCTGACCTATCCAGAAGCTCATCTAGTAGTTTATCAAGTGGCAAAGTTTCTGATAATTCAGATAGGGTATCAAACATCTTTGCTAGGCTTTTTAAAACATTAGCTTTTTTAGAAAGCACAGGATAATCAGTAGCATTTCTCATTGCATCAAGAGGAGAAATATTTAAATCCATTATAATTTCCTCAAGCATGGTCAGTGTAGATTCTCCTAAGCCCCTTTTGGGTTCATTAATGATGCGTTTTAGTCTGAGCATATCATTATTATTATTTACAACTGTAAGGTACGCTAAAACATCTTTTATTTCTTTTCTATCGAAAAACCTCAAACCACCTAGCACACGATATGGGATACCACTTTGAACAAATGCCCTTTCAATGATATTAGATTGTGCATTCATTCGATAGAGAATGACATTATCATTATATTTGCCGCCCTGCTTTATGCCTCCAAGGATTGTTTTAGCAATAAACCTTGCTTCATCCATTTCATCTTGAGCCTTATAGGTAATTGTTTTATCTCCAACTTCACCATTAGTCCAAAGGGTTTTTGGCTTACGCCCATGGTTATTTTTTATAATAGAATTAGCCGTATTAAGAATATTCTGAGTAGAGCGATAATTCTGTTCAAGACGTACGACTACTGTGTTTTGAAATTGGTTTTCAAAATCAAGAATATTCTCTATCGTTGCTCCTCTGAATTTATAAATACTCTGGTCATCATCACCAACAACGCAAAGATTATTATGTTTTGACGCTAATAAACTTACTAATTTAAATTGTGCATGGTTTGTATCCTGATACTCATCAACAAGTATATATTTAAACCTATTTTGATAGTACTCCAGAACATCGGGAAATTCAAGAAATAGCTGTACAGTAAGCATGATAATATCATCGAAGTCTAAAGCATTTGAAGCTTTTAATCTTTTTTGATATTCAGCATATATTTTTGAAATTATACTTTTTCTAAAATCACCATCAACAGATGATTCAACATCAGCTGGAAACAGCATTTTATCCTTAGATCTACTAATGCTGCCTAAAATGGATTTCGGTGGGAATTGTTGCTCTGAAACATTTAAATCAGATAAACAAGCCTTTATAACTCTTTGGCTATCATCGGAATCATATATAGTAAAGCTACTACTATATCCTAATCTTTCTATTTCACGTCGTAATATTCTTGCACAAGCTGAATGGAAGGTTGCAGCATTTATATCTTTAGCATTATCCTCACCTAAAATATTTGATAGCCTTGCTCTTAATTCGCCAGCAGCTTTATTGGTAAAAGTGATAGCCAGTATGTTCCAAGGCTTAATCGGTGATACAGCAACAATATCCTTCAATCTTGCAATATCATCTGATTTTCCATTTATATAATTTGACAGGAAACTTATTTCATCTTCGGATCCTTTAGAAGTTTCGTTATGATATGCATCGCCAAAGTTAATCATATTTGCAATGCGGTTAACTATTACAGTAGTCTTGCCACTCCCTGCTCCAGCCAATACCAAAACAGGTCCATTAACAGTAAATACTGCCTCCTGTTGTTGTGAATTCATTTTATCGAAATATTTCTGCAATGCCGACTTTTTTAAATCCTTAAAACTGTGCTCTGCCATAAATCTACTCCATTCAATGTACTATTAATTAATGATTATACCCCATGAGGTGTAGGGCATATGATTTGATTTTAATTGATTCTTTTAATAAGATGTCAACATTTAATATTATATCATATTTTCAGTTTAAATAAAAGCCTAAAATTAATATTCCTAATTATAATTGTATGATAAACTCTGATATAAGGTTATTATTATATCCTAAAACTATTCCATTAACTAAGAAAATGTTGTATAATGTATTTATAATTAAAATTAATGAGGTGTTTTGGTGAAATTTAAATTTAATTCCAAATATACAACAATTGCAATATATGTTATAATAGTTTTTGTAATTTGTTTATTATTTGTTTCAATGGTTTTTAATAACGAAAAGTATATACACTATATTAAATTAGTTTTTAAGGTGCTAGCTCCTGTTATTTGGGGAGGGGTGATAGCATATTTGCTTAATCCAATAATGAAATTTTTTGAAAGGGTTTTTAAAAAAGCATTATGTAAAAAGAAAGAAAGAAGGGCCCTTGTACGAAGCTTATCGATTGCATCAACAATGCTTATCACTCTATCTTTAATAGCATTATTAATTAT
>JAAYSW010000089.1 GCA_012523875.1 Clostridiales bacterium | reverse complement strand
TTAACAAGATTTAGTATATCTATTTTAGAATATGCCCCGATAAACATAATTGCAAGTGCAAGTGCAAGCAAGCCTAGGACAATAACTGCACTTCTAGCGAGTACCTTTAGCCCTAAACGAGATGCATATAAACATACGAGTGCGATTAAAAATGCGGCAAAAATCTTATTCTTTATCGGTAAAGAAATGTTACCAGTAACATCCCAAAGTTTCACGAAGGAGGATGCACCCCAAAGCAGAAAGAAAATGGCGTAAATAGCAAGTCCAAATTTACCAAGAGGTACATCTTTTTTGAGGTTTACTCTATTTGAGCTACATAAAATAAGCATTGGTATAACAATAATAGCTTGTGCAATTGTAGAGATGAATACACCAGCCATTTGTTCTATTGAATAGGCACTTTTTGAACAAATAAATCCAAAGAGTTTAATTAGCAAAAGGACAGCGAACAATTGACCATAGCCTATTTTTTTCATACTAACTTAATCCCTCCACATCAGTGATTTCGCCCCTTGATGAGAGCGATTTCGGTTTTATTTAAAGAAAATAGCTTTACAAAGTATATATTATATAGTATAATAATTATTTTATTTTTCAGATTTAAGTGACCCTATAGTAAAAGTGTCATCTTGCATCTTTTTAAAATCAACCCTTGTGATAATGTCACGCATAGCTTTTGGCATAAACGGTGATATTGGTGCAGTAATAGGGAAACCATAATCTTCGGTTGAACAGATATTGAACAGGAACACAGCGGCTAAAAGGCTTATACCGAAAAGTCCCCATAATCCTCCAGATAAAACGAATAAAAGTCTTAACAGCGTTATTTGCTGATGCAAATCAGGTGTAAGGAATCCACTTATTACTGAAATTGCTATAACGGTTAGCAGGGGTGTGCTGACAAAACCTGATTCGACTGCTGCATCACCTATTATTAAGCCAGCGACGATGCTAACGGCACCTCCAACGGATCTGGGTAACCGAATGCCTGCTTCACGGATAATTTCATAAGCTATAAGCATTCCGATAGATTCAGCTATAATTGAAAAAGGAGCATTCGATTCTGCTTCGGCAAGGATAAGCAAGAGCTTACCATTTAAAAGTTCGGGGTGGTGGATGGCGGAGGCTATATAAAATGATGGTAGTAGGATTGATACAAAGAAGGCGATATATTTTACCCATCTCACAAAAGTGGAGTAGTATGGTTTGAAATCATAATCATCAAGAGTTTGAAAACTTTCATTGAAAAGTTTAGGGATTACTAAAGCAAAGGGTGTACCATCTATAAGAATGGCAACACGCCCCTCCATTAGTTTTGAACATAGGACATCAGGACGTTCCGTTGTTCCCACTGAATCAAAAAAACTATTACTCTTATTTTCGACAAAGGGTTTTACATATCCACTTGATAAGATTACTTCTAAATCAATCTTATTTATTGATGCTTTTATATCATTTAAAAGCTTTTTAGGGACACGGTCACGCATATAACATAAGCAAAGGTCAGTATTGCTTTGTGTTCCCCTTGTCATTATTTCAAATTTTAATGTTGGGGATTTTATGCGTCTACGGATAAGGGACATATTTGCTCTTACGGATTCAATAAACCCCTCACGGGCACCCATAATATTACCCTCACTTGCTGGTTCTGATACCCCACGCTTATCAAAACCCTGTACTCCAAATGCAAGTGCTTTATCCAGCCCATCGATAACTAAAATTACAAACCCTGAATTTAATGTTTTAAATAATTTTTCGTATGTGAAAAGATTCATTCTATCAATGGAGAGGAGCATTTTTGTATCAATATGGTCATATAAATTTTGTGGAGATGATTCGCCGAGTTGGATATTTGTTAATGGGAGGAGGACAAGTTCCGTAAGGGTGCTTGTGGAAATCATTCCCTCACAACAAAGTAATGCAATATTTATTCCGCTTACATTGATTTCGTTTACAAGTAAATCAGAAGAATAATCGCAAATCTTTTTTATTCTTAGTAAATTATCCTCTAAATTAGAAATTATCGGTTCATCATTATAAACTGTATTATGTGCATTTTTCATAAAAACTATCACCATCCTTTAAAGCAATTAAATGGTTTTACATTCATATAATTTTGTTAATCCAAACTTCATATATTATTTACTAATTGTATAATAAAAATACATCTATAAACTAAGATAAAAGATAGAATATATAGTATAATAATTATTATTTCCACATTTATTGTGAAATATGATGAAAGTTTATGAAATTAAGTTTTTTGTAAAAAATAAATGAAACCTTTTCATGTTTTGTTAAGTTAATATAATGAAAAACAAAATATGTCATAGTGTAAAAATATATGAATATAACAAAAAAGATAGCTGTATAGAACATATTATATAAACTATAGACATATTTTAAACAAACTATTAACCTATAAAGGCATAAGTGTTGAGTTTTTACAAAAGCAACATAGTTGAGAACGAATAGTTGTAGGATTATACAAAATGTAGTTAAACATCTTTACTTTTATAAAAAAATAAGATATAATGGGCTTAATAAAACTAATCGCAAAAGAAAAAAATTAAATTACTTAGAAAGCAATTGCAACATTATTATTAAGTATATAAGTGAAAAGTGTTTGCCTTCGGTAAGGGCTTTTCATTATATAAAATTTTAAAATTTTAAAATAGGAAAGAGAGGCACGAAGTTTATGAAACTTAAAAGAATTCTTGCTGGTATCATAGCTTGCACATTGGTTGCATCTGCTATGAGCGCTACAGTATTCGCTACTGACACAGGAACAACAGAGGTTGTTACTACAACAGAAGTTCCAGAAGACGATATTTTATGGGGCGACATTGATGGAAACGGCAGAGTTGATATGCAGGACTCAATGCTCCTTGCACGTTACCTAGTATCTGGTGATGAAGACGCAAGAGCTATATTTGCAGCACTTATGGATTTAAATCTAGCAGCTGTTACAAATGAGAATGGGACTGTTAACATTGCATCTGTTACCAATATGTTGAAGAAGGTTACAGAGACAACTAAACCTG
>JAAYSW010000088.1 GCA_012523875.1 Clostridiales bacterium | reverse complement strand
TTAGAAAAAGTGTTTATTGATATGGAAGAGAGTGGATCTTCTCATACTGTGATGACTGTATCTATGTCAGCAAATAGTCCCTCACCGAAAGGCGGAAAAGTAAATGAATAATTGGCGATTAAAAGAAGTGATTGTTATGGCAGCATTGTCTGTTGTATTTGGCGTGGTATATCTAGCATTTTTACCCGTTGGTGGAGTATTGGTTGGTTTTATGGGACCTATTGGTTATGAACCAATCTTTGGAATATGGTTTATTGTTTCGATTATTACGGCTTACATTATTCGTAAACCTGGAGCAGCATTCGTATCAGAGACAATTGCTGCGACCATTGAAGTGATGCTTGGGAATGGACTTGGCCCGATCATTATCCTTGTCGGAATGATTCAAGGTATTGGTGCTGAAGCAGTATTTGCTGCTACTAAGTGGAAAAAATACACGTTAGGCGTACTAATGTTAGCAGGCATGGGCTCAGCGGTTACGCGCTTTATTTGGGGAATGTTCCAAGGTGGTTATATAGCCTATGCACCTAGTTATATTCTAGCTATGTTTGTCATCCGATTAATTAGCGGGGCGCTTATTGCTGGTTGGCTTGGAAAAGTAATAAGCGATGCTTTAGCTAAAACAGGTGTATTATCAAGTTTTGCACTTGGGAAGATATATAAACAAAGGAAAAAAGCCGCATGAATCAAGAGACGCTTGTTAAAGTTGACCAGTTAACATTATCTTTTGAAGATGATCCAAAAAAGCTTGTATTAGATGATATTAACTTTGAATTATTGGCCAAGGAGAACTTGCTTATCCTTGGCCCTAGTGGATGTGGCAAAAGCACCTTAACCCATTGCTTAAACGGCCTCTATCCAAGAGAGTTAGACGGAGAATTAGCGGGTGAGGTTTTTATTAAGTCTAAAAATATCCACGAATTTATTCATGGTGAAGTGTCCCATTCTGTTGGTGTTGTCTTCCAAGACCCAGAAACACAATTCTGTATGTATACGGTTGAAGATGAAATTGCTTTCGGTCTTGAAAATAAGGGGATATTGCCTTCTGAGATGGAGAATATCATTGATCACGTATTAGAACTCGTCAATATGAGGGCATACAAGAATAGAATCATCACAACACTCTCTGGTGGGCAAAAACAAAAACTTGCCATAGCTTGTATTCTTGCTATGGAACCAGATGTTCTTGTATTAGATGAACCTACGGCTAACTTAGACCCTGTAGCCACCAGTGAATTTATTGAAACAATTCAGCACTTGCAACAGCAAAAAGACTTTTCACTAATTGTTATTGAACATCAATTAGATGGCTGGGTATCACTGATTGATCGTTGCATGATGTTAAACAATCAAGGGCAGATTTTTTACAATGGAAACCTAAGGGACGGAATCAATGTCCATCGTCACACATTAGAACAACAAGGGATTTGGATTCCTATGCCAGCTAAGTTGGCATTAGAAATAGAAAATCAGGCAGACTACAGGTTTGATACTTTACCTTTAACGGTTGATGACCTAGCAGCACATCAAGTGCCTATACCTGTAAGGCCAACCCGCATAAAGAAAAGTAACACATCGTTAGCATTAAAAGCAGAAAAATTAAGCTGGGCTAAAAAAAGTACAACGATTATTGATGAGATTGATTTAGAGCTATATGAGGGTGAATTCATAACGATTTTAGGAGCAAACGGCAGTGGAAAGTCCTCCTTATCTAAACTAATTGCTGGCATAGAGAAACCGACTAAAGGTTCTGTATATCTCTATGAAAAGGGTTTAAACGAATGGAAAGAAAGAGACTTGAGAATGAAGATTGGTTATGTTTTTCAAAATCCGGAACATCAATTCATTACGGATGCGGTATACGATGAAGTAGCCTTTAGTTTACGCGTCCGAGGTTTGAATGAAGAAGAAGTCAGAGCACGCGTTAGTGTCATCTTGGCGCAATGTCAACTAACCGGATTTGAAGAGAGTCATCCTTATACACTTAGCCAAGGTCAAAAGAGAAGACTAAGTGTAGCGACGATGATTATCGATGATCAATCCTTATTAATCCTTGATGAACCAACTTTCGGTCAAGATGCTAACTCAACCAATCAACTGTTATCTTTATTAAAGGAACGCAATGACGCAGGGACAACCATCGTTATGATTACGCATAATATGGAAATTGTGCAACAGTATGCAGATCGTGTGATCGTTATGGATGGTGGGGAAATGGTGCTTGATACTAGCCCAAACGAGCTCTGGCAAAAATCACGTGAGCAATTAAAAAGATGGCAGCTTGACATACCGATTCAAATAAAATTAGAACAACGAAAACAAAAGGATGTTTCCTATGTCTATTCATAATTTAAACCCTAGTATAAAAGCAATAACAATCATTTTATGTGTGTTACTTTTGACAATGGTGTTCGATCCAATTACACCACTTGTTTTTATCTTGTGGATTTTCTTTGTAACGATTTTTGTAGCTAAGGTGCGTATTAAAAAATTTCTACTCTTCCTGTCTCCCTTTTTAATATTTGCTGTCGGTATGTTTTGGACCAATGTGGCATTTGCGAATGAACCGATTAACCCAACAGACGTCGTTTCTTTATTCGGACGGAATATACCAAGAGAAGATATACAGACAGCGTTATCTCTGTCTTTACGGATATTAACTTTCGCCTCATTATCTTTATTGTTTCTTTTAACAACAAATATTGTGCATTTTATTTTAAGTCTCATGCAACAATGTAAACTGCCTCCTAAGCTTGCATATGGGATACTTGCAGGTTACAGATTCTTACCAATGATTAAAGATGAACTTGTCCTTATTAAATCAGCACATCGTGTACGAGGCGTTAACCGAGCTAAGACACTAAAAGAAAAGGTGCGTCAATATAAACGTTTTATCATCCCGCTCCTTGCCAGTGCCATACGTAAGGCTGAACGTACAGCAGTTGCTATGGAATCAAAAGGATTTACCGGGAGTAGAGACCGTACGTTTTATAGGCAATTTAAGGTTACACCTAAAGACTGGTTATTCCTAATCATGATGCTAAGCGTTTTAGTTACACTTATTACAATAGCTTGGCAAGTTGGATATTTCAGATGGTATAATGGCGAGATTTAGAAGCAGTGACAGCAGACGAAAAGCACTGAAAACAAGGAAATAATCATCCACACAACAAACAGTCTAGGTAAAATCAGAATGAGCGCAATAGTTAATTAAAGAAAAAGGGTGATTTGATTTTAAAATTAAATCACTTTTTTTTATGTGATGACTTATGCACTATGTTTTATTATTAGTAATTTAAGAGAGAATACGTACCTGGATATCGCGATTCCCTTGTTATAAATTATCGAGAATCCAGGATATTAAAAATAGGGCATTTGATAAGGAGCATTATAAAAAAATGATTATTTCATTTATTAAACAATATAACTCAGCAACCAGAATTGAACGAGATGCACAAAAAAGATAAAACTATAAATAATATTGGTCCTCTAGTGTCAAATCAAATGAAATAGTGTTTGTAAAACTTTTGAAATGCTCCTATATTGACTTTTCCACAATGAAATGATAATATTTTTCTGTCCAAGCACTTTAGTTCGCTAAATCGTTAAAATGCTTAGCAATTAGAAAATTCAAAGGGTGTTTGGCAAATATATAGATAGTATAAGGGGAGTACAAAATGAAACGTTTGTTGAGTGCACTAACAATTTTATTCGTCTTACTTTTAGCCGCCTGTTCGAACTCGGATTCGGATGGAGGAGCGGAGGAAACAGATACAAGCGCTGAGGCGAATGATGAAAAAAC
>JAAYSW010000087.1 GCA_012523875.1 Clostridiales bacterium | reverse complement strand
TATATTGATGGTGTCTTAATTGTAAATAAAACATATAAATTACCTAAAGATTATAACCCAGGAAGCCTTGATGATACAGTTATTAAAGCCTTTTATCAAATGCAGGAGGATGCAAAATCGGAGGGACTTAGCCTTTGGATTGCATCTGGATTCCGTTCATATGAGGCTCAGGAGCGAATTTACAATAATTATGTCAATAGAGAGGGGCAAGAGGCTGCTGATACTTTTTCAGCACGTGCTGGATTCTCTGAACATCAAACAGGTTTGGCATTTGATTTAAATACAATTTCTGATTCATTTGCTAACACAAAAGAGGGGGTTTGGGTTGCAGATAATGCACATAAATATGGATTTATTATTAGATATCCAAAGGGAAAGGAAAGCATAACAGGTTATAAATACGAACCTTGGCATCTCAGATATCTTGGTGTGGAATTTGCAACCGAGCTCTATGATTCCAATTTAACTTTAGAGGAGTATTTTAATATCAAATCAGCCTACAAATCAAATTAGCATTAAATTGCTTAATATTCTCCATTTCTTATAACATAATATTATTTTATTGCATATAATGTATGGATGAATAAATAAAGATATGGAGGAGTTATTGATGATAAAATTTAGGTATTTTTCGGGCATGGTAACTAGAATAGATAATTTTTATACAGGTGATCCCGAACTTGAAGGGTGTATAAAACTAATGGAGGTTAAGAATAGAAATGGAGAAGTTGTTAACTTTGTAATATCTCCAGATACATATTTTATTAATGGCGTTATTGTAGAAATTGGTGATAGTGTAACTGGTTATTACGATGCAAATGCACCCACTCCCCTAATTTATCCGCCAAGATTTAGGGCAGTTATTATATCGAAAAATACGAAAAATTACAACGTAAAGGTTGATTATTTTAACGAATTTTTAGAAAGTGGAGATGGAACATTAAGGTTGAATATAGCTAGAAATACAAAACTGATTATGATAAACGGGCAAAATTTTACTGGTCGAATCACAGATCGTAATCTAATCGTTTTATATGGACCAACGACGAGGAGCATTCCTGCACAGACAACACCATATAAAATCATCGTTTTATGTAATTAACAGCTGATAGCTAATGAAAAGAGTGTTCCAACGAGCACTCTTTTGGATTTATGCATGGCTAAGAATATGAAAATAATGGAGAAGTGAAGGGGAATATCTAGATGAATAAACAGGAGTTAGCTAATAAGATATGGGAGTCCGCAAATAAAATGCGTTCCAAAATTGAAGCAAATGAATACAAGGATTATATTTTAGGTTTTATATTTTATAAGTTTCTATCAGATAAAGAAGTAAGATTTGTGGAGAGCCAAGGCATGACTAAGGAGGATATGAAAGAACATCTTAATGAAGAAGATGCTGGAACGGTAGAATGGGTTCAATCTAAAATAGGATATATTATATCGTATGATAATCTTTTTTCTACATGGCTCGAAATGGGTAAGGATTTTGATGTATCAAATGTAAGAGATGGACTCTCAGCATTTAATCGTCTTATAGATAGGAATTATAGGAAGCTTTTTGAGGGTATCTTTGATACACTTGAAACAGGTCTTTCAAAGCTAGGAACTACATCAGGACAACAAACTAAGGCAATAAGAGATTTAATTCAGCTTATAAAGGATATTCCTATGGATGGCAAACAAGATTATGATGTTCTGGGTTATATTTATGAATTCCTTATAGGGAACTTTGCAGCTAATGCTGGAAAAAAAGCGGGAGAGTTTTACACTCCCCATGAAGTTTCTCTGCTTATGAGTGAGATTGTAGCGGAACATCTAAGGCATAGGCAAGAAATAGAGATATATGATAGCACTAGTGGTAGTGGAAGTCTTCTCATAAATATTGGTAAGTCGGTAGCTAAGCATATGAAAGATGAAAATAATATTAAATATTATGCCCAAGAGTTAAAGCAAAACACTTATAACTTAACAAGAATGAATCTCATTATGCGAGGAATATTGCCATCAAATATCGTTACAAGAAATGGTGATACTCTTGAAGATGATTGGCCTTATTTTGAGGAGAACGACCCCACAGGAACATATGACCCCTTATATGTAGATGCAGTTGTATCTAACCCTCCTTACTCCCAGCAATGGAATCCCACAGACAAGGAAAATGATTTAAGGTATTCAAGGTTTGGACTTGCACCAAGGGGAAAAGCAGACTATGCTTTTTTACTCCATGACCTTTATCATATAAAACCTGATGGTATAATGACGATTGTTCTTCCACATGGCGTACTTTTTAGGGGTGGTGAAGAAGGAAATATAAGGAGGAACTTAATTGAAAACAACCATATAGATACTATTATTGGATTGCCTTCTAATATATTTTTTGGTACAGGAATACCCACTATCATTATGGTTTTGAAGCAAAAAAGGGAAAACACAGACGTACTTATAATTGATGCCTCCAAAGGTTTTGTGAAGGCTGGTAAAAACAATACACTTCAAGCTTCGGATATTAGAAGAATTACAGATACTGTTAAATATAGGCGTGATACTGAAAAATATTCTAGGAAAGTATCACGTGAAGAAATAAGAGAAAATGATTATAATTTAAACATTCCAAGATATGTAGATTCCTCGGAGAAAGCAGAAAGCTATGATATTTATGCTTCGATGTTTGGTGGGATTCCCAAGAATGAAGTTGAAGAACTTGCAATTTATTGGGATGCATTTCCTAACTTAAAAGAAACGCTTTTCATAGATGAGGGTGGGGAACATCTCAAATTAAAATCTCAGGAGATTAAAACTATTATTAACAATCATCAGGATATAGAGAACTTTAGGGAAAAGTACAAAACTGCCTTTGATGGCTTTAAGGAAACCATGGAAAATAGGCTTATAGATGGAATGGAAACCCTTAATATTGCTAGGGAAAAAACCTTTCTTGCAGAAGAAATTTTCACAAGAATGG
>JAAYSW010000086.1 GCA_012523875.1 Clostridiales bacterium | reverse complement strand
TTTCCATCTAAATTAGTAATTACAGAGGAGTTAGAGCTTTCAGAGCCAGCCGCTGGGATAGTTAAAACAGTCGCAACAGGTAAAGCATTATCTGCATCTGCTTTGCCAGAGTAGAAATCCCAAACATCACCATCATAGCAAGCACCTATAGAAATTGCCTTGGCTGAATCTATAACACTTCCCCCACCGACAGCAATTATTATATCAATACTATTTTCTTTTACAAGTCTTATGCCTTCATTAACCAAATCAAGCCTTGGATTAGGTACTACCCCGCCAAGTTCAATTATTTCAATACCTGAAGCAGTTAATGAATCAATAACCTTATCATATAAACCTATTTTTTTAATAGAGCCACCACCATAATGCAATAAAGCTTTCCTACCATACTTAACCGTTTCAGGACCAAGAAGTTTTTCGGTATCCCTTCCAAAGATAATCTTTGTTCTGTTTTCAAATATAAAATCCCTCATATATTTTCTCCTTTAATTATTTTATAGTGATTATTCATTATTCTTGACATCAGATTTTTTTATATTCGCCAAAGGTGAGCTATCTGTAGCCTTTTGCAAATCCTTATTAGAAATATGGGTATATATCTCCGTCGTTACAATACTTTCATGTCCTAAAACTTCTTTTAAAACTAAAGTATCAACATTACCATGTTGGTACATAAGGGTTGCAGCAGTATGTCTGAGTTTATGTGTAGAATAACCGAGACCATCTAAATCTGCACTTTTCAATGCGTTTTCTACGATTTGCTGTACTCTACGTTTGCTAATCCTTTTTTTAAATTTACTTAAAAACAATGCATGGGGTTCATTGGGAGGATTTTCCCTTGAGTTTAGATATTCATTTATAGAATCAATACAGGCATTATTGAGATAAATCATACGTTCTTTATTTCCCTTGCCTAATAGTTTAATTCTTTTTTCTGTAAAATCAATATCATTTATATTTATTCCAACAAGTTCACTCAACCTCATGCCACAATTCAAGAAAAGCGTAATAATACAATAATCCCTTTTAGGATTAACCGAATCAATATTAGATAACAATTTTAAGCTTTCCTCTAAAGAAAGGAACTTTGGTATAGCTTTTTTTTGAGATGGCATTTCAATATTTGCGATTGGATTGTTTTCAAGTAAATGAACATTGTTTGTTAAATAATTAAAAAAACTTTTTAATGAAGAAATTTTTCTTGCTCTTGATTTTTCATTATTATCACGCTCATCAGCTAAGTAAAATACATATTCATAAAAATCATGTAAAGAAAGATTTTTAATCAATGAAATATTTAAATCATTAATATATACATTATCAATTGATTCATAAGAATAATCTTTATCTTTCATAACCCTTATATATTTTAAAAACAACCGAATATCTGCATAATATTCATTAATAGTACGTCGAGAACAATTCTTAACAACCCTTAGATATAAAATATAATCATTTAAAAAATCTGGGTTTTCTGCCCTATCGATATTCACAATTAAACAGCTCCTTCCTCAGTCTATATTTAATCAAAGCCAAAATTGATTATAAAATATGCTATTAAAAGTTAATATTCATTATACCATATTCACAGATAAAGTTCAAGATAAGCTATACTAGTATAATTGGCTATTTAACAGATTTTTCTGAGAAATATCACTAAGCTATTGACAAAATCAAAAAAATGCTATACAATAAACTTATGTGTTTATGAAATTAGATGTGCTAAATTCTAGAAAAAGGCGGATATTTTTAATGGGAATACTGAGCGGACTATTTGGTTCATATAGTAAGAGAGAACTTTCAAGGATTGAACCAATAAAACAAAGGGTACTTAATCTAGACGAGGAGTATCAGGCATTATCAAATGATGATTTAAAAGCTAAAACTCATATATTTAAGGAAATGATTGAGGGGGGCTCATCAATTGATGATATTTTACCTGAAGCTCTTGCGGCTTGTCGTGAGGCGGCTGATAGAGTTTTAGGCAAGAAACCTTTCCCAGTGCAGATTGTTGGTGCAATAGTTTTGCATCAAGGTCGTATTGCTGAAATGAAGACTGGTGAGGGAAAAACTTTAGTTGCATGCCTTGCTGCATATTTAAATGCTTTATCAGGTAAGGGTGTGCATGTAGTTACTGTAAATGATTATCTTGCTAAGGTGCAATCTGAAGAGATGGGTAAGATATTCCGTTTCATGGGTCTTTCTGTGGGGGTAATACTCCATGGTCTTACAAATGACGAAAGACGAGAGGCTTATAATGCTGATATTACATATGCTACAAATAATGAGCTAGGTTTTGATTATTTGAGAGACAATATGGTGATATATAAGAAAGATAAGGTTCAGAGAGAACATAATTTCGCAATTGTGGACGAGGTTGACTCAATCCTGATTGATGAGGCGAGAACTCCTCTTATAATCTCAGGGAAGGGAGATAAGTCTACAGAGCTTTATTCTGCTGCTGATAAATTTGTGCGAACTTTAACCCATTGTACAGTTGTTGAAATTGATGATAAGGCTGATCAGGATACGCAACATGAAGATTATGACTATATTGTTGATGAAAAAGCTAAAACTGCTACAATCACAAGACAGGGTATTAGAAAAGCAGAAAAATACTTTAATGTTACAAACTTGATGGACTCTGATAATATTACATTACTTCATCATATCAACCAAGCCTTGAAGGCACATGGAATTATGCATTTAGATACGGATTATGTTGTAAAAGATGATGAGGTTATTATTGTTGATGAGTTTACAGGACGTATGATGCTTGGAAGACGCTTTAATGATGGCTTACATCAAGCAATTGAAGCTAAAGAGGGCGTTAAAATCAAAAATGAATCTAAAACATTGGCTACAATAACATTTCAGAATTACTTTAGATTATATAGCAAGCTATCCGGTATGACAGGTACTGCAAAGACAGAGGAAGATGAGTTTAAGGAAATATACAAACTCGATGTTATTGAGGTTCCTACAAATAAGCCAGTTATAAGAATTGACCATCATGATCAGATTTTCCGAAGTGAAAAGGGTAAATATGAGGCAGTAATTGAAAAGATTATTGAGTGTAATGAAAAAGGACAACCAGTTCTTGTTGGTACGGTTTCTATAGAGAAGTCTGAGTTATTATCAAAGATGCTTAAAAGAAAAGGTGTTAAGCATGAGGTGTTGAATGCGAAATACCATGCAAAGGAAGCAGAAATTGTTGCACAGGCTGGTAAATTAGGTGCGGTTACAATTGCTACTAATATGGCAGGTCGTGGTACTGATATTATGCTCGGTGGTAATGCTGAATTTTTAGCTAAAGCTGAAATGCGTAAACAAGGCTTTGAGGAAGAAATTATTACTGAAGCAGTGGGATATGCAGAAACCAAAGATGAAGAAATTCTAAAAGCAAGGGAGAATTATATAGAGCTATATAAGAAATATAGTTTAGAGGTAAAAGAAAAAGCCCTTGAGGTAAAAAAAGCTGGAGGATTATTTATAATAGGTACAGAACGTCATGAAGCAAGGCGTATTGATAATCAGTTAAGGGGTCGTTCAGGACGTCAAGGCGATGAGGGTGAGAGTATGTTCTTCCTTTCCGCTGATGATGACCTTATGCGTATTTTTGGTGGGGATAGACTCGAAACGATGATGAATACATTGAACGTTGACGAAAATATGCCTATTGAAAGTAGAATGCTTACTAAAATTATAGAATCATCACAGCGTAAGGTTGAGGGCAGAAACTTCAGTATTAGAAAGAATGTACTTAACTATGATGATGTAATGAATACACAACGTGAGATTATATATAAACAGCGTTCACAGGTTCTTGATGGTGAAGATATTCATGATTATATTCTTAAAATGATGAAAGAATTAATAGAGTTTACTGTTGATAGGTACTTGCTTGATGATGAGAATAAGCCAGAATGGAATCTCACAGGTTTAAGGGATTATCTTTTGGGTTGGTTAATATCAGAGGATGATTTAAATTATGATGAAAAAGAAATAGAAGAGATTAGCAAGAATCAAATCACAGAAGAACTCTTGGAGAAGATTACCGCAGCTTATAGCAGAAAAGAAGAGGAAGTTGGGGCTAATGTATTGCGTGAACTTGAACGTGTAATCCTTCTTAAAGTTGTTGATACAAAATGGATGGCACATATTGATGATATGGACGAACTAAAGAAGGGTATTGGTTTACGTGCATATGGACAAAAGAATCCTGTTGTCGAATATAGATATGAAGGATTTGAGATGTTTGATGCAATGATTGAATCCATAAGAGAGGATACAGTTCGCTTATTGCTTACGGTTAGGGTGAATGTGAATGCACCTATAAAGCGTGAGCAGGTTGCAAAGCCTGAGACACCAACAGGTGGTGACGGCAGCTTTGTGCATCGTCGTGTTTCAAATAAGAAGCTCGGTGGTAATGAGATGTGTTCATGTGGGAGTGGCAAGAAATATAAGAAGTGCTGCGGAATGAAAAACGAATAGAAAATTACTAGGAGTAGGGTTATTACCCAATTTTAGAGTAAGAAGGGATGAGGATACTAAAAGTACCCTCATTACCTTTGTATAAAAATATAAAATAAAAAGTAGGAGTGTATTATGGCAATAATTAAAGGAATGAAGGGTTTGCGATACAATACGAAGGTGGCTGGAAACTTGGATACATTGGTCTGTCCCCCATATGATATAATTTCTGATGAACAGCGTGAGCAATACCTTGAGAATAATGGATATAATATTATTAGGCTTGAGCTACCAAAAGGTGAAAATAAATATAAGGATGCTGGAAAGGCTTTAAATGAGTGGATTGATAAAGAAGTTTTAATTCAGGATAATAAGGAAAGTATCTATGTTTATGAAATGGAGTTTACTGCAAATGGAGTTAAAAATGCATTAAAAGGTTTTGTATCGCTTGTTAAGCTTGAGGAATTCTCTAAAGGCATCGTATTACCACACGAGGAAACACTTTCAAAGGCTAAGGTTGATAGGTTCAATCTTATGAGCGAAACATTTTGCAACTTTAGTCAGATTTACTCACTCTATATGGATGAGGATGGAAAGGCATATAGTACGGTTGATGCCTGTTCACAGGGTAAACCTGATATGGAAGTGATTGATGGTGATGGTGTTATTCATAGAATGTGGTGTGTTCATGAAGAAAAAGTTTTAAATACTTTAGCTAAAGTTTTTGAGGATAAGAAGCTTTATATTGCAGATGGGCATCATAGATATGAAACAGCACTTAATTTCCATAAGCATTTATGCGAGAATGGTATATCAGATGAGAATAGCCAATCGAGTTATATCATGATGATGCTTGTTAATATGGAAAATGATGGGCTCGTTGTGTTCCCAACACATAGACTTGTACGAGATTTAGATAATTTTAATATTGATGATGTGTATGAAAAATTTAATATACATTTTGATGTAACTGATATAAAGGGCAGAAAAGAAATTGAGGGCAATCTTAATAAATTGTATGAACAAGGTAAAAAAGCATTTGCTATGTACTCTGGAAATGATAATTTTAAATTATTAGTATTGAAAAATGAAGGAGCTGTAAAGGAGCTTATGCCTGAAATGTCCGATTCATATTGCGGGCTTGATGTAAGCGTATTGCATACCCTTGTTCTTGAGAAGATATTTGGAATTGATAAGGAGAATATGGCTAATCAAGTTAATTTAACATATACAAAAATTATTGATGAAGCAATTTCTTCAGTAGATAGTGGGGAGGCTAATTGTAGTTTCATATTAAATCCTACAAAGGTGAGTGAGATAAGAGATGTCGCTTTGGCTAGAGAGAAAATGCCCCAGAAATCCACTTATTTCTATCCAAAAACAATAACTGGACTCGTAGTAAATAAATTTAAATAGAATTTTCAAGCTGAAACTGGAGAATAATCTTCAATTTCAGCTTGACTTTTTAAAATAGATATGATATTATAATTTAGCAATATGAAAATGATTTTCATATTGCTTTTTAAGAAAAAAGATTAAATATAAAGAGGTTTTAATGGAAAAGGGATATAAAACAAAGCAAAGAGAAAAGATTCTAGAGCATATTAAGGATAGTATGGATAAGCATATAACAGCTGCTGAAATCGTTGCCCAGCTTAATGAAGCGGGAACAGCTGTTGGGGTTGCTACCGTATATAGATATCTTGATAAGTTGGTTGAGTTGGGTTATGTAAGAAAATATATTTTAGATGATAAATTAGGTGCTTGTTACCAGTATGTGCATAATAATGAGGATTGTGATGAACACTTTCATTTAAAATGTGTGGAATGTGGTGAGTTATTTCACATTAGTTGCGATTATATGCAAGGAATAGACACTCATGTTTTAGAGCATCATGGATTTAGGATTGATAATACAAAAACTGTATTATATGGTAAGTGTAAGTCCTGTCATAATAAACTAGGGGGGGAACAAGTATGAAAAGGTTATTGAGTATCTTTATGGCAATATCATTTTTGTGTATTTTTCTATCGGGTTGTAATATTGGAAAGGCTCAATTGGATAATGATAAAATAAGTATTGTTACTACAATCTTTCCAAGCTATGATTTTGCGAGGCAAATTGCAGGGGATAAGGCAGATGTACAGCTCTTGTTAAAGGCAGGAGAGGAAAGTCATGCGTTTGAGCCGACAGTAAATGATATATTAGCTATTAAAAACAGTGATATTTTTATATGTATAGGGAGCTTGTCTGAGGTTTGGGTGGATAAAGTTTTAGAATCAATAGATACAAGCAAGACGAGGGTAATTCAGCTAATGGATAATGTGGAGTTAATAGTTGATGGGGATGAGGACCATGGGCATGACCATGAGGGAACCCATAATCATAGTGAATATGATGAGCATGTATGGACTTCTCCTTTAAATGCAATAACTATTGTTGGAGTTATTAATGAAACTTTAATTGAAATTGATAAGGAAAATAAAGAGTTTTATAATGAAAATTATAATAATTATGTAGAGAAATTAGAGGATTTGGATAAAAGGTTTAGAGGTATTGTTGATAATGGTAAACGCAATTTAATTGTGTTTGGAGATAAATACCCACTTAAATATTTCTCCAAGGAGTATAATCTGGAGTATAGAGCAGCCTTTACAAGCTGTGGTACAGAAACCGAACCAGGGCCACAGACTTTAGTGAATTTAATTAATGAGGTTAAGATAGAGAATATTCCTATTGTATTTTATCTTGAATTTAGCTCACAAAAGATTGCAGATACAATTTGTGAATCAACCGGAGCGAAGAAGGTACAGTTTCATTCATGCCATAATGTTAGTGATGAAGACTTAAACAAAGGTGTAACATATATTCAACTTATGGAAAGCAATGCCATAAGCTTGGAGGAGGCTTTGAACTAGATGGCTTTAATTAGTTGTAATAATATTACTATGAGTTATGAAAATAATATAGTCTTTAGGGATTTAAGTTTTGAAGTTAATAACGGTGATTACCTATGTATAGTAGGGGAGAATGGTTCAGGTAAAAGTACACTTATTAAGGGTTTGCTTGGGCTAAAATCAACTATTAAAGGCAGGATTGAATACGGTAATGGGCTGAAGAAAACAGAAATAGGGTATTTGCCCCAACAAACAAGTATCCAGAGGGATTTCCCTGCATCTGTATATGAGGTTGTTTTATCGGGTTGTTTGAATAGCAGAGGAATTAAGCCATTTTATTCTAGGGTGGAAAAAGATACTGCACTAAGCAATATGAATAGGCTTGGTGTAGAAAATTTAAAAAAGAAATGTTATCGTGAACTTTCGGGAGGTCAGCAGCAAAGGGTCCTACTTGCAAGGGCATTATGTGCTACAAAAAAAATATTATTACTTGATGAGCCTATTACAGGGCTTGATCCACTTGTTGCATCTGAAATGTACAACTTGATTAAAGAGCTTAATGAGGTTGATGGGATAACGATAATAATGGTTTCACATGATATAAATAGTGCAATTGAAAATGCTAGCTATATGCTCCATATAAATAATGATGAAGGGTGTTTTTGCAAGACATCAGATTATATAAAAAGTGAAATAGGTATTAGGTTTTTAGGGGAGTAAATTTATGACTGATTTAATTCAACAAATACAGAATGTTTTCACACTAGATTTAATAGTTTTCCAATTAATAGGTGGGATTTTGGTTTCACTCTGTGCCTCTCTATTAGGAGTAAGTCTTGTATTAAAACGTTGTTCAATGATAGGTGATGGGCTATCCCACGTGGGGTTTGGTGCATTATCAATCGCCGTTGTTATGAGTGTATCCCCATTAAAGGTTGCAATTCCCGTTGTAATTATAGCAGCAATAATTCTTTTGAGATTAAGTGAGAGTAGCAGAATTAATGGGGATTCTGCAATTGCATTGTTCGCAACGAGTTCACTAGCTATTGCTGTGTTTGCCACATCGAGAGCAAAGAAGATAAATGATGTTAGCAATTATATGTTTGGAAGCATTTTGGCAATGAATAGGCATGAAGTTAAAATAATAGTAATTTTATCGATTGTGGTTATACTAACATATATTATATTTTATAATAAGATTTTTGCGGTAACATTTGATGGAGTTTTCTCTAGTGCAACAGGTATTAATGTTAATTTATATAATATGCTCATTGCGGTATTAACAGCGTTGACAGTTGTTTTTGGTATGCTTATGATGGGGGCATTGTTAATATCAAGCCTAATTATATTCCCATCCTTAACGGCTATGAGAATATGTAAAAGTTTTAAGGGAGTAATAATTACATCTTCAATAATGGCAGTATTTTGTTTTATTATTGGTTTTATTGTTTCAATTATATGGAATGCATCACCTGGAGCAAGTGTTGTTATAGTGAATTTAATTATGTTTATATTATTTTCGATTTATTCAAAAATAAAATCGAAACAAAAAATCTTTATAAGATTTTAATAAAAATAAAGGCGAACTTTCAGTTGGTTCGCCTTTATTCTAACTAGCTACTTCTCATTATCATCTACCCAAG
>JAAYSW010000085.1 GCA_012523875.1 Clostridiales bacterium | reverse complement strand
TAAAGCACCTGCCCAAGATACATCTACAGTTGCTGGGGAGGGTACTAAGATTGATGCACCAATGCCAGGTACAATCCTTGATGTTAAGGTTTCTGTTGGCGATATGGTAAAAAGAGGACAGGCAGTTGTTGTTCTTGAGGCTATGAAGATGGAAAATGATATTGTTGCTACATGTGATGGAAAAATAACAAGTATTTTAGTCAACAAGGGTGATACAGTTAACTCATCTGATCCACTTGTAACAATACAATAACTAGAAAGGTGGCAAGGTATGTCAAAGGTAAAAATTACAGAAACAGTTTTGCGTGATGCACATCAATCTTTGCTTGCAACCCGAATGCCTGTAGAAGATATGATACCAATACTGCCCAAGATGGAACAGGTTGGATATCACTCAGTTGAATGCTGGGGTGGGGCAACATTTGATGCATGCTTGCGTTTTCTAAACGAAGACCCATGGGAAAGATTACGTATTATAAAAAAACATATGCCTAACACTAAATTGCAGATGCTTTTTAGGGGGCAGAATATGCTTGGATACCGCCATTATGCTGATGATGTTGTTGAGTATTTTGTTCAAAAGTCAATATCAAATGGTATAGAAATAATTAGAATTTTTGACGCACTTAATGATATTAGAAACCTTAAAACTGCAATCAGCTCTGCTAAAAAGGAGGGGGCTCATACACAGGTAGCAATTTCTTATACGCTAGGTGAAGTTTTTACGAATGAGTACTATATTAATTATGCAAAGCAGGTTGAAGCTGAAGGTGCTGATTCTATATGTATAAAGGATATGGCAGCATTACTTACTCCATATAAAACTGAAGAGTTGGTTAAGGCATTAAAATCTTCAGTAAAGATTCCAGTGCAATTGCATACACATTATACTTCTGGGCTTGCTTCAATGTGTATGATTAAGGGAATAGAGGCTGGTGTTGATATTATTGATACAGCAATGTCTCCGCTTGCTTTGGGTACATCCCATGCTCCAACTGAATCAATGGTAGCAGCACTTCAAGGGACACCTTATGATACAGGCCTTGATTTGGTTTTATTGAATGAGATAAGAGCATACTTTATGGATTTACGTAAAAAATATATTGACAGTGGGCTTATTGATCCGCAGATGCTTGCAGTGGATACAAATGCGCTTCTTTATCAAGTTCCAGGTGGAATGCTATCTAACCTTCTATCACAGCTTAAACAGGCTGGAAAGGCTGATAAATTGGTAGATGTTCTTGAAGAAGTTCCAAGGGTTAGAAAAGATTCAGGTTATCCTCCCCTCGTAACCCCGACATCACAAATTGTTGGAACACAAGCAGTGTTTAATATTATCATGGGGGAAAGATATAAAACAGTAACTAAGGAATTTAAGGGTGTTGTTAAGGGCGATTACGGAAAAACCCCTGTTGCAATTGACCCAGCATTTAGAAAAAAGATTCTTGGAAATGAAAAAGCTATTGATTGCCGCCCTGCTGACTTATTAAAACCAGAACTTAATAAGTTACGTGATGAATGTGCAGAATGGATTGAACAAGAGGAAGATGTTCTAAGCTATGCACAGTTTGGTCAAGTCGCTGTAAAGTTTTTTGAACATAGAAGAAACAGAAAATATGGTATTGATGGGGCCCATGCTGATATGGAAAAACAGATTCATCCAGTCTAATTCCAAGACTATATAGACTAATAGACTGGAATCCTTGCTTTATACTATAAGAGGGATATAAATTCATAGTTTTAGGAGGTGCTAAATTGCCAATAAAAATATCAAAGGATTTGCCTGCATATTCAACACTAATAGAAGAAAATATATTTGTAATGCCAATTGAAAGAGCGGAGCATCAGGATATACGCCCACAAAAGATTGTTATATTAAATCTAATGCCAAAAAAAATAGAAACAGAAACACAGCTGTTAAGGCTTTTAAGTAATACACCCCTACAGGTCGATATTGAACTTATGCATATGTCCTCCCATGTCTCAAAAAACACCCCCCAAAGTCACCTCAGTAATTTTTATAAAACTTTTGATGAGATAAAGGACAATAAATATGACGGAATGATTATAACAGGTGCACCTATTGAATTGCTAGAGTTTGAAGAAGTAGATTATTGGGATGAACTATGTGCAATCATGGAATGGTCAAAGACAAATATTTATTCAACATTACATATTTGTTGGGGGGCACAAGCGGCACTTTACTATCATTTTGGCATAAATAAATATGCACTAAAAAAGAAATTATTTGGAGTATTTGAGCATAGTATATTAACAAGGAATTCACAGCTTTTAAAAGGTTTTGATGATTTATTTTATGTTCCACATTCAAGGTATACAGAGATAAAGCGTGAAGATATTGAGAGTAATCCTAACTTAGAGCTTATAAGTTATTCAGATACTGCTGGAGTGTACATTGCAGCAAATAAAAATGGACGTCAATATTTTATAACAGGTCACTCTGAATATGATAGGGGAACATTAGCTAATGAATACCTTAGGGATATGGAAAAGGGGATAAATATTGATATTCCTTATAATTACTTTCCTAATGATGATATAAATAAAACTCCATATTTTAAATGGAGTGGTCATGCAAATTTAATGTTTTCAAATTGGTTAAATTATTGTGTATATCAGTGTACACCTTACGATTTAGAAAGATTATAATTTAATTAACGGTATTAGAAATTTGACATAGGGGGTATTAATTATGGATGAACTTAATTCTCAAGGGGAAGTGAATCGTGATAATAGTTATGAAAATATAAACCAGGGTGGCTATACGGATACAAATTATTATCAAAATAACACTAATAATGGTGGTATTAATCAACAAAATATGAATGGGGCATATAACCCATATTATCAACAGAGTCCAGATGGAATGCAAAACCCATATAATCACCAGCACATGAATACCCAGTATAATATGAGTAATCCATATTATAGCAATAATCAGCATGAATATAATCGTAAATCTGGCGGTGGTGAAGGGCAAGCAATTGCATCTTTAATATTGGGCATTTTATCATTGGTTTTTTCTTGGGTCTTTCCAGGGTTAGTACTATTAATGTGCATAGTTGGCATTTTACTCGCTATTATCTCACTAGCTACGCGTAAGGCAGGTAAGGGCATGGCTATATCGGGATTAGTTATGGGCATTGTAGGGCTACTTTGGGCAGCATTTATACTCTCTATGTTTAGGTATTAAATTTTAAGTTTAAAATTTAGATTATTAAGAAAGAAGGAAACGTTATGCAAGACAATGGATATTATTCACAAGGGATGATGGGACAGCAGCAACCATCAGCAACAAGTGGCAAGGGTATGTCGATAGCTGCACTCATATTAGGTATTTTAGGATTAGCTTTATTTTGTGCTTGTGGAAGCTTTGTGCTTGGACCGATAGCAATCATCCTTGCTATCGTAGTTTTAGCTACTAAAAGGAATGGAAAGAGCATGGCTATTGCGGGAATTATTACTGGTGGATTAGGAATAATTTTATCTTTGGTTATGTTAATCTCATTTAAGGATGAAATTAATGATTTTATATACTTAAGCCAAAATTCTCAAGAAATAATTAAAGAATATGAGGAAGAAGGCAAGATTCCAGACTTTGTTTTAGAGTATGGAGAGAAGTATGGATTTGATGCCGATGAATTTATGCAACAATTTATTGAAGGTTATAGAACTGGGGTTGCTAATTAAGAGCACTGCGGTATCATTAATGCTGGTATAAGGTTTCTTATAAAATAATAAACAATCATAATTCCCAAAGTAACAAAAAGAAATTTGTTGCTTCTGGGGATTATTTTTTTATATCTAAAAAAAGTTGAAATGAAAAGTTCAATATATAGTAAAGTTATAAAAATAAATGAAACAATAATAAAAGGATTATACCTTAAAGATAATAAAAAGTTACCTTTAAAAAGCTCCATAATGCTTCTTGTATTCCCACAGCCTGGGCAAAAGTATCCCGTTAAAATATTAAAAATACAAGGGAATTGGATAATGTAAATATACTTTATATAAAGGTTTACAGCAAAACAAATAAGAGGAATTGAGATTATAGGTAGGGCTATAACAAATATTTTAAATAGAAAGTTTTTCTTTTTCATTTTATTTTCCTTATAATAATTTATTTACCGTGCGAAAAATAGAAGTTATTAGTTAAATACACTTGTATCCATTGCAATAAAAAGAGATACCTTATTTTATATATCAATATTTACAAGACACAAATATATTATAAGCATATGTTTTATATTGTCTTTATATGCTCGTACCACTTATGTATATTTGAAGCATAGATTGAATAAAATTAAATATACATCCAATAATAAGGTGGTGGAAGGATTGAAACGATTTGGCAAAAGGAAAGCAAAAATGATTGGAGTATGCTTACTAGTAATGTTATTATCGCCATTTATAGCGTCGATTACAATAAGAGGTATTTCTTATATTTCAGTTGCAGCAAATAATATTAGCCTATTAAAAATGCAGGAAACGAAGGAAGTTATATCAGAATTTAAGCAAATAGATTCCCATCCTGATTATGAGGATAGCATTATTTCATACGGATTTGGCTGGGAGGAAGAATATGAAGACGAATCCTATAGTAGTGATGTAAATTTAGATAACTCTACTCCTCAAGATGTTGGCGTAAAGCCCTACCCAGAGAATCTTGATAATGTAAGTGGTAATGTCATTCAATCCTCATTCGGTAAATATAGTGGAAATAAATATTTTGACCTAGAAAATGGTGGACAGGTCATGAATAATACAAGCATATCTAATTATAACCTATTTCAAGAAAGCAATCTTAAACCAGAGTTTAAGATTGAATTAAATGGAGAGCCACAGGTACTTATTATGCATACACACACTACAGAGAGCTTCGAGCCATATGAGAGAAACTTCTATGATAGTAGTTTTAATTATCGAACAACAGATCCTACAAAAAATGTAGTGATGATTGCTGATGAAATATGTATTCAATTAGAAAAGGCAGGCATAACAACAATACATGATTCCACAATACATGATTATCCGTCATACAATGGTTCGTACCTAAGGAGTGCCGAAACTGTTAAAACAATACTTGCACAGTATCCGACAATAAAAGTTGTTCTTGATATACATAGGGATGCTATTACATCTGAAGGTGATCTGATGCAGCCAGTTACCACAATAAGCGGAAAGAAGGCAGCACAAATTATGATTATATCAGGCTGTGATGATGGAACTATGGATATGCCAAACTACATGCAGAACTTCAGGCTAGCTAGTTTGTTTCAGCAACAAATGGAGAATAGTTATCCAGGGTTAACAAGACCAATTATGTTTGATTATAGAAAGTATAATCAGGATTTAACAACAGGAAGTCTACTAATTGAGGTAGGCTCACATGGAAATACACTTGAACAAGTGAGATATTCAGGTGAATTAATTGGAAAATCTATTGCGGATGCCCTCACTTCATTGGCTTAGTATATTAAGTAATCAGAAAGAAATTTTTCTGATTAATAAAGTAAAGGAATGGATAAAATGAAAAATAGAAAAGTAAAAACCCCTATACTTATTATAGCAGTTTACCTTCTGCTAAATGGATTAGTATGGGGTTGCATGAAGGTTTATACAAAATCATATAATACAATGAATAGAGAGCAGATTAAAATGCTTGATGTTCAAATGAGCGAAAGAACAGGAGCTGAATTGTCGGTTTTAAATAGTAGGTTTAATTTAGATTTATCCGACATAGGAAATAAAAATATTATTCTTTTTTCACTTTATATATCTACACCAGAAAAAGTGAAAACAATTATTAGAATAGTTTCAAAAGCTAAAAATCATGCTCCTTTACAACTTAGTTCCTTATTAAGTTCATAGTAAAATTGGTTTAAATCACCTTTATAAAGAAGATTACAATTTGGCGTATGCCTTAAATCTTCAGGTGTGCATAATGAAACAGGTTTTTTTAGTTCAATACCTATTTGCTGTAAAATATATGCAGCAAATTGTGAACAGAGAAACTTGTTTTTATTTTTATATTTTATCTTAAACAGTATAGAACCTAAACCCAAATAATTATAAGAATAATTTCTACGGTGTGATTTAAAATGTTCTATTAATGATTCAAATTTCATCTTTTGTTCATGGCTAACAGGAATTTCATATATTTCACAAGGGATGTAGCTAAACATGCCTAATACACCCTTACCCACTATTTCTTTATTGAAGGTAGCGGGGATGGGAAACCTTTTATATGTTCGGCAGAAACTATACATTTCTGAAAGGGATAAATCTTTAGATAAAGAAGCGTGATTATAGGGTTTTCGGGTAAAAAGCTTAATTATTTTTGAAATATTTGTACCTGTTTGAGTCACCAAAAGAAAGATTGAATTTTGCATTATACTTCACTCCATGTTTTGTTGCATTTATCCACGTATAAGACCCAAAACACCGATAGGATGGGACATGTTAACGCAGTAAACCTGTTTTATTATCTCGGGATATAAAATCACTCAAACTTGCTAAAATAATATGATAGAGAGTGTTTTGTATCCATAACAATTACTATATGGAATTCCTATTACTGTATAATTAGGGCAACTACCTATAGTAACAATTTAAATATGTTAATAAGGCAAAATGTAACTATATTATATAAGGTTAAAACTATCTTATTTTCAGGAATATTATCCACAGGTGCAATGCATTTATTATAAGCATGCAATATAGCATTAATATTATATCATAAACACTTGAAAAAAACAATATAGTTTGATATAATGTATTACATGTGTTGTAAACAATATAATTTATACATAATATATATTTTGCCTAAATAATTATATTGATTACTGCTTTTTAACCGTCCGTAGCTCAGTGGATAGAGCATTACGCTCCGACCGTATGTGACACAGGTTCAACTCCTGTCGGGCGGACCAGCAAAAACCCTCGTAATTAGCGTGTTTACGTTGATTATGAGGGTTTATTTATTTTTTGCGTGTTGGTTGCTTTTGCTTGTTTTGGGGTGGTTATGGGTGTCAAGGTGGGTGTCAATTTGCTACAATGTTAGACGGGTTATTGATATACTTATCCAGTTTATCAATTTGCTTTTGTTTAAATGCACCATCTAAATGGGTATAAATCGCCATAATGGTTTGTATATCGACGTATCCTGCTTGCTCTTTTGCTGTCAGTACATCAATGCCTGCCAAGTACATCATAGTAACAAAAGTGTGTCTTAGCCAGTGTGCTGTAAAGGGATCATGTATTACAACTGTTGCTTCCATAAATCAACACACCAACCGAACTCAAGAATATTAATAACAAGACCGATGACAATAT
>JAAYSW010000084.1 GCA_012523875.1 Clostridiales bacterium | reverse complement strand
AATAGGAAACCAACAAGAAATTGAGGGTTGGTATACTGATGCAGCACTCACGAATAAGTGGGATTTCAACCAATCCGTGACACAGGACATGACTTTATATGCAAAATATATTATCAGGTAAATAACTATTACCCAAAGCTTCAGGTGGTACTTTTACTACCTGGGGCTTTTATAAATAATATTGCTTCACATCTCTTTTATTGTATTGCAATATCTTGTGTGCTTATAAAGGTTAGCCCTGTAATAACGCTTTGTTCTTGTTTAACGGGAATATATATGATATAATATTATTAATTATTATTAAACTCAACTATTAAAAATGTAGTAATATATGAAGTCTTTTTTGCATGAAAGGTAGTATGTAAAATGATTGATAAAATTAATTTAAACAAGATGTTAGATATCGGAGTTGCACTAACTAAAGAAAAAAATTATGATAAACTACTCTCTCTCTAATTATATCCATTTCTATGGATATTACATCTAGTGATGCAGGAACTTTATATATGTATGAAAAAGATGCCCTGCATTTTAAAATAATGAAAAACAATACGCTTCGTGTTAACAAGGGCGAAAATGGTGATGTTTCTGAACTCCCACCTGTGCCACTCGAAGAGAAGAATGTATGTGCTTATAGCGCTATCAATAGAAAAATCATTAATATCCCTGATGTTTATAATTATGATAAATTTGACTTTTCAGGACCACGTAGTTATGACCCAATTACAGGATATCGTAGCAAATCTATGCTTGTAATACCTCTTGAAAATCATGAAAATGAATTGATTGGTGTTCTACAGCTAATTAATTCTCTTGATAGTGATGGAAATATTATTCCTTTTAATAAAGAATATGAGTATATTTTAATGTCAATTGCCTCTCAGGCTGCTATATCTATTTCAAATATGAAATATAATCTGGAAGTCAAGGCTTTACTGCACTCAATTGTAACAGTGTTTGCTACTGCGGTTGATGCTAGGACTCCATATAATTCTTTCCATACTAGCAATGTTTCTAAATATATAGAGATTCTAATTGATCATATTAATATAAAACATCGTATCGGCGAAATTGATATATGTTTTGATGAGAACCGACGTGAACAACTCATTCTTGCAACAATGCTCCATGATATAGGTAAGCTGATTATTCCATTAGAAATAATGAATAAAGATACTAAACTTGGTAAACAATTGGATACTATTCTAAATCGTTTTGATTACTTGATTTCTTTATGGTATATTGATTTTTTAGAAGGAAAAATTACTAAAGACCATTGGGAAACTGAAAAACAATTCCTAATTATAGCTAAGCAAAAAGTTCAGGAAATTAACTATGCAGTCAATTTATCTGAAGAAGATATAGCTTTTGTGCATACGCTTTCGGAAAAAGTTTATACTAATTCAAATGGTAATATGAAAACTTATATTGAACCACAAGAAAAGGAATGTCTGCTCATTCTAAATGGTACTTTAACTGAGAATGAACGTGAAATTATGAAAACACATGTCGATTTCACCGAAAAATTACTATTGCAAATTAATATGATTGAGAACTTTAAGGATATAACTTTATGGGCATCGTGTCATCATGAATACCTAGATGGAACAGGATATCCAAAGAATCTTACAGCTAAAGATATACCTTTTGAGGCACGAATGCTTGCTATCGCTGATATTTATGAAGCATTAACAGCTGTTGATCGTCCTTATAAGGATTCTGTTTCAAGCGAAGAAGCTATGGGAATTTTATTCTCAATGGCTAATAATGGTAAGCTTGATAAGGATATAGTAAAAATGTTTAATGAGGCAATAAAAAATAGACATAATAAATGAGAGGAATAATAAAACCGTGAAAAGCTTATACATAATTCCAGATCGTAATGATATTGACAAAAGTGTAGAAATTGCTACAAGGTATAATGCCTGTTTCGAGTATAATGATTTCTTTGAACCAAATATTCTTGATAATAAACAAGAAATTGATAGATTAGTAAAGCTTTATCTAAGTGTGAATAATAAAAAAAATAGAGTTAATACCCTACATGGTGCTTTTATGGATATTACTGTTTTCAGCCGTGATAATCTAATTCGTGAGGTATCAATAAAGCGTGTAATGCAAAGCATGGAGATTGCAACACTTCTTAATTGTAGAGCTGTTATTTTTCATACAAACTTTATTCCTGATTTTCTAATAGCCAATTATT
>JAAYSW010000013.1 GCA_012523875.1 Clostridiales bacterium | reverse complement strand
TCATAAAACCCCATTAATTGTAATCCAGGACGATTAACATCATTCTCATCAATCACTATTTCTTCTGCTTTTTTAGGCAAATATATGCTCTCCAAATTAAATTCACTGATAATCTTATCCAGTGATACATTAAACCTTTCCGCCATATTACTTCCCCTTTTCCCGTTGACTAATTCAATAATGTCATTTCTTAATGCTCTTATTCTTTGTCAACGATTTATATCAATAAGAGCAAATAATCCTTTTTATACCCTTATCCTTAAATAAAGGGTACACTTCATAAGTATATACTAATTATTATACAGTACCCTTAGTTTTTTTTCAAGGGATATTTGTTCATTCTAACAATGTTATTGTTAATTTTATGTTAACCTATTGTAAATCTGATGAATTTATAGTAATATAAGTGTATGTATATTTCTTTTAATAATTAGGGAGTAGTGCATAGTAATGAAAAAAATATTAAAGTTTTTAACCAGTCGACTATTTATAAGATGCTTAATAATACTTCTTCAACTTATTGTTTTATTCGTTTTAGTATATTCTCTAAGTGCTTACTCCATATATATCCAAGGGGTAATGACAATAATGAGCCTTATCTTTGCACTAGCTCTTGTTAATAATGACGATTCAAATCCTATGTTTAAAATTTCTTGGCTCATACCTATCCTTACATTCCCAGTCGCTGGATGGATTTTTTATTTTGTATTTGAACGGAGAAAGGTATCCCATAATACTGAAATCAAATATCTAGAAATTCTTGAATCTTGTAAGGATACTATTGAACAAGATCCAGATGTATTACATGAAATCGAAGAAGAACACCGCTCTGCTGCAAAAATCTTTAGGTATATCCAAAACACTTCAAACTCCTGCGTATACAATAACACTCAAACTGAATTTTTTCCATCAGGTGAACTTTTCTTTAAAAGTTATATTGAGGAACTAAAAAAGGCTGAAAAATTTATTTTTATTGAATATTTTATAATCGCTAAAGGCAAAATGTGGCACTCCATACTCGAAATCTTAAAGGAAAAGGCGGCTAATGACGTTGAAATCCGTGTTATGTATGATGATGTAGGGACAATAAATCTTCTTGAAAGAGATTACCATAAAAAACTTAATAGCTATGGCATTAAAACTGTAATATTTAATCCGTTCAGGGCTTCTCTCGATACTTTTTTAAACTATCGAGACCATAGAAAAATCACTGTTATTGATGGCAATGTCGCTTTTACTGGTGGACTGAATCTGGCTGATGAATATGTGAACAAAAAAGTGCGTTTCGGCTACTGGAAGGATTGTGCTTTAATGCTCAAAGGAGATGCCGTATCTAGTATGTCATTGCTTTTTCTTCAACTTTGGGATCTTGCAACAGATGGCCCAGAAATCGATTTTAATAAGTATTTTAGCACAAAAAAATATGAACCCGATGGTTTTGTGCAACCATTTGGTGATGGACCTATAAATGGTAATCTAATAGGTAAACTTGCATATATTAGCATAATAAATAACGCAAAAAATTATGTCCACATCGCAACACCATATCTTATTCTTGATAATGAAATGATAACCGCATTATGCCTTTCAGCTAAAAGTGGAATCGATGTAAAAATAATCACGCCAAAGGTTCCAGATAAATGGTATGTTCATTGTGTAACCCGTTCTAATTATCTTGTGCTTATTAAAAGTGGTGTAAGGATTTATGAATATTCACCTGGATTCATCCATTCTAAAACCATCGTTGCAGATGATAAGTATGCAATAGTCGGAACTGCAAACTTCGATTTTAGAAGCTTTTACCTCCATTTTGAAAATGGTGTTTTTATGTATAAGTCCAAAGCAGTACAACAAGTTGCAGGCGATTATCAAGATACACTTGATGAATCTAGCGAAATTACATTGGTAATGTGTAATAATACACCCTTTTTAAAAAGGATTCTTCGTTCTATTTTACGTCTATTTTCACCACTTATGTAAGACGATGATATCATCTCACTATAGATAAAGTATTGGCATTATTATAAAACCCAAAAATAACATTGCTGCTAAAATTATTACTGCAACCCTCATTATTATGTTTTTTTTCAAGGTAATCCCTCCTATTTTTAATTTAACTACCATTAAAGAAAACAGCTGAATATAATTTTATTCAGCTGTTTTTATGTATTTTAACTTCTTAATATTATCCTAGATAGAACTTGAAGGATTTACCTCAAGAATAGGTTTTCTATTTGAAGACTTATCCACAGTATCTATCTCATCGTAAAAAAAATCCTCATCCTCCGGAGTCAAAATTTTTGCTCCACATATATTACAGAATTTAAATTTCTCATTTACTTCCGCATTGCAATCGGGACAAATATTAAAGCCTTTAATATTATAGAATTCCATCTTCAGTTTCTTAATTCTTCGCCTTCTAGTGTCGATATCATCACATAAAACAGTTATTTCCTCTTGATTCTCATCAACACCTTTATAATATAGTTTACCTATATCTGCAAAAATCTCAACAATACGCTCTTCCTCATATAAAATTTTTCGTTTTAAATTCCCTAATTCAGAAATGCCTCTTGCTTTTGCACTAATTTCTCTACTTGCATCATTTACTTTATCAAAGATACCCCTCATAAATTTTCACTCCAAACCAATAATAACTAACCATACTTTTATCCATTTTCGAAAAATATAAACTTTTTAAGATATTCAATAGTAAAGCCTTACTGAAAAAAGATTTACATGTTGTATATCTCGTCACTCGTCAGCAATTTAACGCTATTTTTAGATAGTATTTCTATCGCCCTATCATTATCATTAACCCTGAGGATAACATATGCCATATTATCAGTCTTACTGATGAAAGCATACATATATTCAATACTAATCGAATTTAGCTGCAATATATCCGTCGCCTCTGCTAAACCGCCTGGTTCATCATTGATTCCAATTGCTATAACCTCAGTTAATGTTACTGTACAATCAGCACTTTTAAGTGCCTCACAAGCTTTGTCGGGGTCATTAACTATTATTCTTAAAATTCCAAAATCCTTAGTATCAGCTATTGATAAAGCCCGAATATCAATATTATTATCCTTAAGAATTTTTGTAACTGCAGATAATCTACCCATTTTATTTTCTATAAAAATAGAGATTTGTTTAATAATCATAAACATTTCACCCCTTAAACATATATTGTTATGCATGGTGCACAATTAGATTAATATATTCGCATCTTTTTTATCTATTACTAATATTATAACTTTTCTTAAATAATTTGTCAAGTATTTTTGAATATCTTTTCAATTATATAAACTACAAGTTTTATGCAATTTAAGCCTTATTATTTACAACTTGCAATTATTTTACTATTTCTAAGTCTACCTACCCTTTATTAATGGTTTTAATTTATCACTGTTTTTAAAATAATATAATAAATGATAATATGGAATTGACAAATATCAAAAAAATGATATACTATTTTATAGGGATAAATACAGATATTAAATGACGTGTTAATGTTTTTTCACTAAATTATAATTATTATTGAGGAGATGTGATTAGTGGTGTCTAATAGCGAAAGTCATAAAATGGCCAACTCACAGTCAAGGGTTGCTAAATTGGGTGTTATAGCGATGGATGGTGCTTCTGAGCTAGGAAAACGTATTGATAAATACCTTGTTGAGTGGTCAAAAAAAGAAGGAGAAGACGTAGATACATTT
This sequence comes from Clostridiales bacterium, assembly GCA_012523875.1. Taxonomy (GTDB): domain Bacteria; phylum Bacillota; class Clostridia; order Oscillospirales; family Ruminococcaceae; genus JAAYPV01. Next base: position 1,468 of record JAAYSW010000013.1, on the reverse strand, counting down.
TTAATCGATTCGGAGTGCCCGAGATTTGCTTCAGGGGATGGTAAGGGGCTTATTAAATCTACAATCCGTGGCAATGATTTATTTATCATCGTTGATGTTGGTAATTATAACTGCAAGTATGAAATGTTTGGCAATGAGAATGCAATGTCGCCTGATGACCATTACCAAGACTTGAAAAGGATTATACAGGCTGCTGGTGGTAAGGCTCATAGAATAAATGTTATTATGCCTATTCTTTATGGTGGACGCCAACATAGAAAAAATTATAGAGAATCCCTTGACTGTGCTTGTGCATTACAGGAACTTGAAAGCATGGGCGTACAGAATATTGTTACATTTGATGCACATGATCCTCGTGTCCATAATGCAATACCCCTTATGGGATTTGATAATGTAATCCCCTCATACCAAGTACTTAAAACTATGTTTAGGGAAATCAAGGATTTCCATGCAACAAGTGATAATTTTATGGTTGTTAGCCCTGATGAGGGTGCTTTGAACAGAAATATGTATTATGCTTCTGTTCTTGGGGTTGAATTAGGTATGTTCTATAAAAGGCGTGACTATTCACAAATGGTAAGTGGTAGAAACCCTATTGTTGCACATGAATATCTAGGTAATTCAGTCGAAGGTAAGGATGTCTTCATTGCAGATGATATAATTTCATCTGGAGAATCAATGCTTGATATCGCTTATGAACTAAAAAAAAGAAAAGCCAAAAGAATTTTTTCTTTTGCAACTTATGCGATATTTACTAATGGTTTAGAAACTTTTGATAGGGCTTATAAGGAAGGTATTATTGATGGAGTTTTTGGTACGAATTTAACATACCGCACCGAAGAACTTTTAAAACGTGATTGGTTTTATGAGGTTGATGTTTCTAAATATATCGCTTATTTTATTTCTGCAATTAACCATGATGTTTCAATAAGTGCGGTTATAGACCCACATGAAAAAATTAAGCAATTGCTGAAAAATCACGAAAAATAGGTGTTTCTTGTTCATAGAAACAACATAATTTATATTTTTTTACTATATTTCCATCACTAAAAATATGTATATTTGTTATATCCCATGAAATAGCAAAGAAACCCTTGAATTTTTCATGCTTTAATGATATCATATTAATACAACAAGCATAGAAAGGAATGAGGATATGGCTTCCGAAAAAAATCAGGATATTCAAGCTATTGTTGATAAGGTTTATTCTAAGTTTTCAAATACAGATTTAAGTAAGTTTCCTGAAAAACTTGCAATGCAGATTAATCTAACTGGTAAAATTGCAGGAGTTTTCTATATCGAGGTTCTTAATGGAGTGCTTTCAGTTGAACCATATGAGTATATTGATAGGGATTTCGCAATCAGCTTGACTAAAACAAATTTATATAAGATTTTAGATGGTAAACTTAAATTTGAAACAGCATATAAAACTAAGAAATTATCAGTTGATGGTGACTTATCCAAAGCT
>JAAYSW010000083.1 GCA_012523875.1 Clostridiales bacterium | reverse complement strand
TAGATGAAAGGTTGCTTATTCGCAATATGGAGATTATTAAATCAGTTATGGATAGAACTGGTTGTAAGGTTTTACTTGCTCAGAAGGCATTTTCAATGTTTTCAACCTATCCTTTACTAGCAAAATACTTAAGTGGCACTACTGCAAGCGGTTTATATGAGGCAAAATTGGGTTATGAGGAAATGGGGAAGCCATTTAATAAGGAAACTCATATTTTCTCCCCCGCTTTTATAGGAGATGAGTTTGATGAAATACTTGAAATCTGCGATTATATCGTTTTCAACACATTTAATCAGTGGAATAAATTTAAATCAAGAGTATTATCCTCTAGCAGAAAAATAGAGTGTGGAATCAGAATAAATCCTGAATACTCAGAAATAGAAACAGATATCTATAATCCATGTATAATTGGCTCAAGGCTTGGCACTACGGCAAATAACTTTGAAGAAAATAACCTTGATGGTATTAGCGGATTACATTTTCACACAATGTGCGAGCAAAACTCTGATACTCTTAAACGCACTATTAAGGTTGTTGATGAAAAGTTTGGTTCATACTTACAAGAAATGAAATGGATTAACTTTGGCGGTGGACATCATATTACTCGTGACGATTATGATATTGAAACCCTAGTTGAATGTATAATATATTTTAAAAATAAGTACAACCTACAGGTATATCTTGAACCAGGTGAGGCAATAGGGCTTAACACAGGTTATCTTGTAGCAAGTGTTCTAGATATTGTACAAAACGGTATGGATATAGCAATACTTGATGCTTCAGCTGCCTGCCATATGCCTGATGTATTAGAAATGCCATATCGACCTGAGATAATTAGTAGTGGTATGCCGAATGAGAAAAAATATACTTATAGACTTGGTGGAAATACTTGTCTTGCTGGGGATATCATAGGGGATTATTCTTTTGATAAGCCACTTGAAATAGGGGATAAGCTTGTTTTTTGTGATATGGCTCATTATAGTATGGTAAAGAACAACACATTTAATGGAATGAAACTCCCATCAATATCAATATATCGTAAGGGTCCAGATATAGAAATAGTAAAAGATTTCGGTTATATAGACTTCAAGGAAAGATTATCCTAGTGAAGTGTGAATTTATTTTTATTAAACTCAATTATGCCCTCGTCACGCATTTTCCCTAGCTCGCTCGACATTGCACTTCTATCAACACAGAGATAATCAGCCAATTCTTGTCTATTAAAGGGTATTTTAAAACTACTGCTTTCAGCTTTTCTAGATTGAAAGGAGAGATATGTTAAAATTCTTTCCCTTGTTGTTCGCTTTGAAAGGCAATCAATTTTATGGTTTAGCATAAGATTTTTAAGGGCAAGAATATCCAACATATTTGATATAAGTTTTAGATGAAACTCGCATGAGCTAGGACAAACGGCTAATATCTGTCTATAGTTAATGAATAATATTTCTGAGTCCATGGCGGAAATCACTGTTACAGGAATTTTGTCAATTTTTGAGCAGGCGAACACCTCACCGAATATTTCTCCTACACCAAGGTCCGACATTATGGTTTTATTACCAAAATAATCTTCTTTTACGATTTGCAATCTACCAGAAAGGATTATACCGACATGTAAAATAGTTTCACCATCCATGTAGATAATATCACCTTTGCTAAATTTTTTTGTGCTAGCCGAAAGACATTTTAGTAGGCTGCCAATATCCATCTCATCTATTCCTTCAAAAAGCATATTTTTTTTAAGAATAGGATAATAATTTTTCATAATATCACCCAAACCTATAAAGTTTATATTTTTATATAGTGTTAATTAATTTTAGAAAGATACGATAGGACTTTATCGGTACTCCAGAAAAAACTATTATCTCCCATTTTATTAGCGAATCCATATCTCTCAAACATCTCCATTACAGGTGGTTGAACACAGGCAAAATATACGGTTGTATTGTTGTGGGAAAGGTTAGAAACTAACTCTTGCAAGGCTTGAACACCTGAAACATCGGAAAAGGGGACTCCCCTCATGGATAGAATTAAAATATTACTTTCTGTAATATCTGAAAGCTTATCAGAAAGGAGATTAGCAGTTCCAAAATAAAGAGGGCCAGTAATATAAGCAACGCTTATTTTACCATGCCTCTCTAGGAAATCTTCATTATCAATTTCCCCATCAATTTTATCAGGACAAACTTCTGAAACATTAACTTGCATATCAGAAACTTTAACGATAAACATGATTATTGAGAAGATAATTCCAATAAGTATAGCAAAGGTTAAATCAAATATTACAGTTGATATCATCGTTAACAGAAACTGAAATATTGATACTTTAATTTTCTTATCAAAAATATTATGAATCACAGTCCACTCATTCATCCTCCATGCAGCAACCATCAATACACCAGCTAATGCTGAAAGTGGAATATGCATAATAAAAGGACCAAGCAATAGCATAGAAACAAGTAAGAATAGTGCGTGAAAAATGCTTGTTAATCTTGTTTTCCCACCGGATTTTATTCCAACAGAAGTTCGTGCAAGTGCAGCAGTCGCTGGAACACCACCGAAGAATGGTATAACCATATTGCTAAAGCCCTGTGCAATTAATTCTTGGTTATTATTAAGTTTCTCCTTTTTCATTCTCCCAGCGGAAGCACCGCATAAGAGGCTTTCTATCATCACAAGTGCTGCAATACTTATTGAGGGAATGATAAGTGGTTTGATATC
>JAAYSW010000082.1 GCA_012523875.1 Clostridiales bacterium | reverse complement strand
CCTAGAGAATCCGATTTATATTATATAGGATTGTTATCAGTCCTTTATTTTGATAATTTCATTTAGATTGAATAAAACCTCCAAAAAAGTATCCTTAACAGAAACACAAAATGCTGTTAAGGATACTTTTGTTTATATGCCCTAGTCCGACTCTCAGGCATAAAATAAAATTATTGTAGAAATAGTCTTACTTAAAACTGTTGCATTCCTTGTTGTTGCCCTATTGAGTTAAAGGCTTGTGGTAGTGGTGGAATGCTCATTGAGCTCTGTGGACCACCCATTGAACTTTGTGACATTCTATAGTTTTGTGTATTATTCATAGAGCCTTGTGAACCACCCATAGAGCTTTGCGACATTCCATAGTTTTGCGAATTATTCATAGAGCCTTGTGAACCACCCATATAACCCTGTGAACTGCTCATAGAACTTTGTGGTACTGATGGGATATTATGCTCAGAAACACTCATTGAGCCCCTTGGCATTCCTTGTCCCTGTGGTTTGTTTATCCCCTGTGGCTGTCTCATTGATGAACCCTGTGATTGTGGCGTTTGTGGGATACCCTGCCCCTGTGGCATTCCATGTGGCGCCCCTTGACCCTGTGGCATTCCCTGACCTTGCTGTTGTCCACCTTGCAAACTTGTTCTTACCTGTTGGATATCCTCTGGGGATGCCTGTTGTGCTGGCTGATAAAAGCCTTTTTGTTCTGCGATTTTATACAGCTCATATTGTGATGCCTCGCAACTATCCCTTATTCCTTGAATGGTTGATCTCAGACTCTGATTTTCACATTCTGAAATCGTAGTTGCATATACTGAAAGACTCCCTTTAACTGATTCTAGGGTATCATTAACCATTACCTTTTCTTGCATATTAATCCCTCCTATTCTAATTTAAAAATGACATTAGCTTTTGCTTTGTCTGCTGAGCATCTCTTGCTGATTTCTCAAAATATGACTTGATTTGTGGATCAGTAGCTTGTTGTGCATAGATTTCAAGTTTTTGGGCTGAATTCTCATGTGAACCTATTAAATGCCTTAAACTTTGAAGCTCTACCTGACTTAATTGTGACATATGTGACATAATAATTATCTCCTTTCAAACTTTATACTTTTATTATTAATCTTTTCCTTTGAAATATTCCTAAAAATTATATTAAATAAAAGTATTTTTATTTGCTTGATGAATGATAATATTGTATAATTACATATAGTTAATTTTATATTGAGAAGAGGGGATATTAAAATGAGCCTTAATAATACACCAAAAGCTGATAGGATTCATATAGGCATTTTCGGTTGCACAAATGCTGGAAAGTCAAGTATAATAAATGCTATAACAGGGCAAAACCTTGCATTAGTTTCAGGAATAAAAGGCACAACAACTGACCCCGTTTCAAAGGCAATGGAACTTTTACCTTTGGGGCCAGTGGTTATTATTGATACCCCGGGGCTAGATGATGATAGCGTGCTTGGGAAACAGAGAATAAAAAAAGCCATACAGGTGCTTAATAAAACTGATATTGCACTCTTGGTAGTAGATGCTTTAAAGGGGATTGCTAACTCCGATAAAATGATTATAGAAAAGATTTCGGAGAAGAAAATTCCGTATGTAGTGGCGATAAATAAAGCTGATTTGCTTGATGACTATTCTGATTTAGATGAAAATCAAATCTATGTAAGTGCTACAACGGGTGATGGAATAACAGAATTAAAGGAACTTTTAGCAAAACAAAAGCCCGACAATGAGAAGGAACTCCGCATTGTCGGGGATTTAATCAAGCCTTTAGATTTAGTTGTTCTTGTAACTCCAATTGATGAATCTGCACCAAAAGGACGCCTTATTCTGCCACAACAGCAAACAATAAGAGATATTCTGGAATCAGGTGCAATTCCTATTATTACAAGGGAAACGGAACTGCGTGATACGCTTGCAAGCTTAGGCAAAAAACCCAAACTTGTTATAACGGATAGCCAAGTTTTTGCACAAGTTTCTGCTGATACTCCAGATGATATTTTGCTTACATCCTTTTCAATATTGTTCGCACGCTACAAAGGTGAGCTAAAGGAACTTATCCGAGGTGTGAAAATTGTAAAAGAATTGCAAAATGGCGATAGGGTTTTAATTTCCGAGGGTTGCACCCATCATAGGCAATGTGAAGATATTGGAACGGTAAAAATTCCGAAACTACTTTTAAAGCATACTGGCGTTAAAATCGATTTTGAAACAACAAGCGGAACTGAATTCCCCGCTGATTTATCGCAATACAAGCTTATTATTCACTGCGGAGGATGTATGCTCAATGATAGAGAAATGAAATATCGTATTAAAACTACGGTAGAACAGGACATTCCCATTGTAAATTATGGTGTACTCCTAGCCTTTTTAAACGGAATCCTAAAGAGGAGTGTGCAGATCTTCCCTGAAATTTTATTGGAACTTGAAGGTTACTAATTATTTTGAAAAGAACTTCTGCCAAACCTCATATGTTTCATTCGGCGAAATTTCCTTATACCCCGTAACATCCCTTGACAACGAAAGATTTGGAGCATCTATCATTGCTGTCATAGGTTCTGGGCAGAAGTATCCGTTAAAGCCTCTATCATTCCATATTATCCAAAACTTATAATCTTCTGATACCTCATAAAATATTCTTTTCCCACTTTCCTTATCTAGAGCAACCATGCCATAGAAATCCTTGCCATCAATACTCATTTTTTCTGCCTCATACATATCATTAGAAATGTCCTGTAGTACAGGGCATTTTTCGCCGTTTTTATACTCTAAATCCCAAGCAGTAAGTGAAAGCAATTCCTCAGTTGGCAGGCATCTTTCATCTAATTCACACTTCCTTCCAATGGGCACAGTTATCCTAATATTCCCTTCCTTTGCTCCCTCAACAAAGGGAGTCTTAATTGTAGTATGAGTGCAAACTGAAATTGGCATCATTCTTTTTGATAAATTAGTGAGTTTAAAGCTATAATCTAACCCATCTTCAGAAAGCTTAAAAGTATATTCAGCCAGAAACTTTATAGGCAAGTATTCAAAAAACTCATCATTTTCATCATATACATACTCTGTTCTTACAACTGCACAGCTTTCATCAGCATAATGCTCAACAAGATTATGCTTCCTCTTATGGATAAATCCATGAATATGGTTATTATATGGTGGCTTTTCATTAACTGGCAGTTGATAAACTGAATCAGAAGTTTTAAGCACGCCGTCAGCGAAACGATTCGGTAGGTATAATGTAGGCAGGCCCCAAACCTCTGCTGATTGCCTTAGTTCATCTGCAGTTGTGCTATCCTTAAATCGAAAAAATTCTATCTTATCATTAGTATTTCTTAATCTTATAACATTACTCCCCAGTTCATATGCAACTAATGCTGTATACCCACCCGCCGAAAGTTGAACGCATGGTGTTCCATTAAAATTAACTATTTTTGTGTAGTTCACTTTTTATATCCTCCTTAAGCCTACGGCTATGAGGGCT
>JAAYSW010000081.1 GCA_012523875.1 Clostridiales bacterium | reverse complement strand
GGTGATATATTGGATAGAAGGGATATCTTATCTCTAAATTTAATGGAATTAGAAGATATTTTAGTTAAAGATGGGGAACAAAAATTTCGTGCAAAACAAATTTATGAGTGGCTACATGTAAAGAAAGTGGAAACTTTTGATGAAATGACTAACATATCTTCTACATTACGTACAAAAATGAATAGTGGATTTTATATAAATCTACTGAATATATCGAGAAAGCTTGAATCTAGGGTAGATAATATTGTAAAATATCTTTATGGTCTTTCTGATGGCAATCTTATAGAAACGGTTCTCATGGAGTATAATCATGGCATGAGTCTTTGCATATCAACTCAAGTAGGTTGTAAGATGGGTTGTAAGTTTTGTGCATCAACCGTAGCTGGCTTTGTGAGGAATCTTGAACCATCTGAAATGTTACAACAGATATATACAACTGAAAAGGATAGTGGAAAAAAGGTTTCTAGCATTGTACTTATGGGTATTGGGGAGCCACTCGATAATTTTGATAATGTAATTAAGTTTTTACAGATTTTATCATCAAAAGAGGGTGTTAATATGAGCCTACGCCATATTACCATTTCAACCTGTGGGCTTGTTCCTATGATTGATAGGCTGGCTGAACTTGGGCTTGGATTAACGCTGTCTGTTTCGTTACATGCCTCACACAATAAAACAAGAAGTGAAATAATGCCCATAAATCATTCATATAATATACAAGAACTTGTCTTAGCGTGTAAGAGATACATTGAAAGGACAGGTAGGAGAATTACGTTTGAGTACGCTGTTATTGATGAAATTAATTCGTCAGAGGAGGAAGCTTCTAGCCTTGCAAAGCTTTTAAGAGGTATGAATTGCCATGTAAACTTAATACCAATAAATGAAATAAAGGAAAGAAGTTACACCTCGCTAATGGAAACTGTGCATAGTTTTCAGAACAGCTTGAAAGATAAGGGAATAAATGTTACAATAAGAAGAACACTTGGTAGTGATATAAATGCTGCCTGTGGTCAGCTTAGGCGAGATGAAATAAAAAGGAGTGATAATATTGAAAATAAGTAGTGCAACGGATATCGGACTTGCTAGGAGCGAAAATCAAGATATAGTTCGTGTGGACGAGTTGTTCGACAATGTTTTAGCAGTGATTTGCGATGGCATGGGGGGCGAACGCTCAGGAGAAAAAGCAAGTAAGATAGCTATTGATGCAATTTTCGATAAATTCGTTGGGGAATATCAACCCACATTTGATGTAACCAATATTAAGACACTCCTGATATCTGCGGTAAATGAAGCAAATTCACAGGTTTATAATTCATCAAGGAAGGATTGTAAAGATTTTGGTATGGGCACTACCTGTGTAGCAGCCTTTATAACAAAGGACAGAATTCATATCTCTAATGTGGGTGATAGCAGAGCTTATATACTGGAAGGGGATGGGTTGAAGCAAATTACAAAAGACCATACCTTTGCTAGAATGCTATTTGAACGTGGCGATATTATTGAGGAGGAAATTAAATCTCATCCTAATAGAAATATGTTAACAAAGGCAGTCGGCGTCGAAAAAAGTATTACGCCTGATTACTTTGAAATAAATCACGAAGAAGGCTTTAAACTTATGTTATGTTCAGACGGTTTGTCAGGATATTGTAGTTCAGAGGAAATGTTTGAAATACTCAATGACAATGATGTTGAAGTAGCAGCTAGAGAATTAATAAAATTAGCAATAAGCAAGGGCGGAAGAGATAATATAACCCTTGCAATAATAGCTGATTAAATACAGGAGTGATAGAATGGACAATAATATTGGAAAGAGGCTGGATGGCCGCTATGAAATTACCGAGCTTATTGGCGTTGGTGGTATGGCAGATGTATATAAGGGTCACGATTTAGTTGATAATAGGGTAGTTGCTATTAAAATTTTGAAGAAAGAATTCTCAGAAAGTGAGGAATTTCTAAGAAGATTTAGGAATGAATCAAAGGCAATTGCTGTGCTTTCACATCCTAATATTGTTAAGATTTATGATGTTGGATTTACTGAGAAAATTCAGTATATAGTAATGGAGTATATTGACGGCATCACACTGCGTGAATATATGGAAAATGAAAAAACACTTAATTGGAAAGATTCTGTACATTTTATAATACAAATTTTAAGAGCGTTACAACACGCCCATGATAGAGGGATTTTTCATAGGGATATAAAGCCACAGAATATCATGATGTTCACTGATGGCACAATTAAAGTCATGGATTTTGGTATAGCTAAGTTTGCTAGGGAAGATGGAAAAACTGCAACTAATCAGGCTATAGGTTCCGTTCATTATATTAGTCCAGAACAGGCGATGGGTGAGGAAACTGATGCAAAAAGTGATATTTATTCTGTAGGTATTATGCTTTATGAAATGCTTACAGGTCAGAAACCTTTTGATACGGACAATCCTGTTTCTGTTGCTGTTATGCATATGCAAAGTAATGCCAAAAGACCTAGGGATATAAATCCTGATATTCTTATTGGGCTTGAGGAAATTATTTTAAGGGCGATTGAAAAGGATACAAATAAACGCTATCAAAACTCACTAGAAATGATTAGGGATATTGAGAAGGTAAAGTCAAATCCAGAGATGGTTTTTGGCTATTATTCATCAAGAGTAAATGCTGGGAGTAATGGGGGCTTTGATACTGCTACAAGGTTTTTTAAGCCAGTAACGCCGACTGATAATGAATTAGATGATGAATATTACTATGAAGATGATGAAGATGATGAGTATTATGATGAGGATGATGGTGTAGAATATGAGGAGGAAGAAGCTAAGTCGATATTCTTCCCTATTCTATCAGCTGTTACGATTGTTGTAATATTAGTTGGAGCATTTTTCTTTACAAAGCTGGTACAAGGGGCGTTTAGTGATGGTAATAAAGATAACAAAACAGAAGTTGTTGTTGGTGATTTAGTGGGTATGACTTTGGATGAGGCTAAGAAAAAATATCCTAAACTGAATATAAAAATGACTGGGAGTGCGGAATACTCTGATTATGAAGCTGATGTTATATTTTGGCAGGATATTGAGCCTGATAAAAGAGTGAAAAATGGCACTGAGGTTAAGGTTAAAATAAGTAAGGGTAAACAAAAAATTAAAGTACCGAATGTTATCGGTTTTAATTATACTCAGGCACAGTCAATGTTAGAGAGGGATGGCTTAGTTGCATCAATTCAATATGCAACTGATGAAGAAGAAAAGAATAATGTATTTAAAACAGAACCGGAGGCACAGACAGAGGTTGATAAGGGTTCGACAGTTATTCTTTATGTTAGCCAAGGTAACAGCAGTGAAGTAGCGATTCCTAATCTAATTGGCAAGACGATTGAAAGGGCAAGAAAAGAATGTGAGGAAACACTTGAGCTTGTAGTTAGGACCGAAGAAGTTAATTCAAGTGAGGCTGAAGGAATAGTTGTTGGGCAAAGCATTTCTGAGGGGACTCGTGTTGCTACTAAGACAACGATTACCTTACAAGTAAGTAATGGGGTTCCAGCGACGTCTAAGGTGAATATTAAATTTGATATACCATCTGATGCAACAGGAAGATTTATATTCAGCTTATATATCAATGGTTCAATGGTAAAACAAAGTGATACCGTTAATGTAGCCTACACTAATGCTGTAACCGTTGAGGTTGAGGGAAGTGGTACACAAGAGGTTACAGCTGAATTGAGAAATGCAACAACAGGAGCTACTGCAAAAATTGGTGT
>JAAYSW010000080.1 GCA_012523875.1 Clostridiales bacterium | reverse complement strand
GCAAGAATTCCCATATGCCCACCAAGACATGGACCACAAGTCGGGGTTGAGAAAACACAACCTGCATTTACAAAGGTTGTAACTAGCCCCTCCTCAATTGCCTGTAGATAAATTTTCTGTGTCCCAGGGAATATAATACAACGAACATTTTTTGAAATTTTCTTGCCCTCAAGGATTTTAGCAGCAATTCTTAAATCCTCCATTCTTCCATTTGTACATGAACCTATCACTACCTGATCTATTTTTATCTCGCCAACCTCGTCGATAGTCTTTGTGTTTTCTGGAAGATGTGGAAATGCGACCGTTGACTTGATTGTACTTAAATCAATCTCATAAACTTTTTCATATTCTGCATCCTCATCAGCCTTATATATCTTATAATCTCGTTCAACCTTATCAGCCATAAACTCTATTGTTCGTTCATCTACTGCAAATATTCCATTCTTTGCACCCGCCTCAATAGCCATATTAGCCATTGTAAATCTATCATCCATTGATAAATTAATTAGACCTTCACCATCAAACTCCATAGATTTATATAATGCACCATCAACACCTATCATGCCAATAATATGGAGAATAACATCCTTGCCACTTACCCATTCATTCATTTTACCAGTTAGGCTGAATTTAATAGCTGAAGGAACTTTAAACCACGCTGTTCCTGTTGCCATTCCAGCAGCCATATCAGTTGAACCTATTCCTGTTGAAAATGCCCCTAATGCACCGTAAGTACAGGTATGGCTATCCGCACCAATTACTAATTCGCCACTTGCTACAAGACCCTTTTCTGGCAGGAGTACATGTTCGATTCCCATTTCACCAACATCAAAATAATTTTTAACTTCATAATTACCAGCAAATTCCCTACAAAGCTTACACTGTTCAGCAGCCTTAATATCTTTATTAGGTGTAAAGTGATCCATTACCATAGCAATTTTTTCATTATCAAAGACCGCATCAAATCCTGCCTTATTAAATTCATTAATTGCAACAGGTGTTGTAACATCATTTCCTAAAACTAGATCTAGTTTACATTTTATTAATTGACCAGCCTTAACCTCCTCAAGTCCTGCGTGTGCTGCAAGGATTTTTTGTGTCATAGTCATACCCATCGTCAAAACTCCTTTATATATAAATTTTATATCTCTATTATTCTATTTGTATATTTGCATTATAACATATTATTTGATATAATTGAAATACATATTATGAATAGTTGATATAACTTTTTTAAATACCTATGGGGTGAGTTTATGCTTTCAGAACAAAATCTTAATCAATATAAAATTTTCTATACAGTTGCTAGGCTCGGAAACATTAGTCATGCCGCTGAAAAACTGTATATTAGTCAGCCCGCAATCAGCAAAGCTATCTCCAAGCTAGAGGAAAATATGGACGCAAAGCTGTTTATAAGAAATCATAGAGGAGTTACTATGACGAATGAGGGTGAAATTCTCTTCGAGCATCTTAAAACTGCCTTTGATGCGATTCACATCGGTGAAGAGCGTATAAAAAAAATAAATGACTTGGGGATTGGACAGATAAAAATTGGTGCTAGTACAACTTTATCTAAATATTTGCTTTTACCACATTTGAAGGAGTTTGTAACAAAATTCCCTCATATAAAGATAATCATTGAATGTCGTTCATCATCCCATACAACAAAATTGCTTGATGATAATAGTATTGACATTGGTTTAATCGTTAAACCTGAGGGAATACATAATTTTGACTTTTATTCTATAGGTGAAATTGAATATATCTTTGTAGCAACCGATACCTACCTTGAAAACCTACGTTTGCGTGAGGGTAAAGAAAATTCAACAGCAAAAGAATTAGAGTTAAATTTGTTTAAAAGTGCTAATCTAATGTTGCTTGATGAGGAGAATGTTACCAGACAGTATGTGGACAGTTATCTTAAGGAAAATAATATTGAGATTACTCATGTTCTTGAAGTCAGTAATATGGATCTGCTCATTGAATTTGCAAAAATCGGCTTGGGTGTTGCTTGTGTCATAAAAGAATTTGTACTGGACGACTTAAAATCAGGCAAGATAACTGAAATCCCACTTGTAACACCGATACAGAAAAAAGAGGTTGGGTATGCTTATTCCAATAATATGCCACTTACTGCCTCTATGGAAAAATTTGTAGATTATTATAAATCATTATAATCAATCTATAATTTCGTTGATTATTTTTTAAAAAACACTTGATTTTTAATATTACTTGTGTTATACTTTAGAAACATGAATGAATTTATCAATAGTACTACTGTCTAATACAATTGATGGGCTGCTATGTAAATCATGATAGTTAGAAAGAGGTGACTTACATGAAAAAGGACTTGCATCCTAATTTTGAGAAATCAACTGTTACTTGTGCTTGTGGTACTGTTATAAACACACGCTCTACTAAAGGCGATATGAAGGTTGAAATTTGCTCAAATTGTCATCCGTTTTATACCGGTAAGCAAAAACTTGTAGATACTGGTGGACGTGTTGATAGATTTAAGAAACGTTTCAACATAAACAAGTAATATTTCAGGGCGGCCTTTGGTCGCCCATTTTACTTATATATGCTTAGAACGGAGTTTTTATGGGATATCTTACTATAAAAGAATTTGCTGAGGCATCTTTCGTTGAACGCCACTCGCAATTCATAGGTTATATTATACCTGTTAAAACAAATGATGAAGCGGTGGATTTTATTAATCAAATTCGTGCCAAACACCGTAAAGCTACTCATAATGTATATGCCTATGTACTTAGGCATAATAATATCACCCGATATTCCGATGATGGTGAACCGCAAGGAACTGCTGGTGTACCTGTACTGGACGTTCTGCAGAAAAAGGGATTGGTTGATGTTTGTTGTGTTGTAACTCGCTATTTTGGCGGAGTGTTATTGGGCGGTGGTGGGCTTGTTCGTGCATATTCACATTCTGCTAAAATTGCTATTGAAGCAGCAAAAATAATGGATATGTGTGAAAGCTATAAATTAAGAATTAATGTTGACTACAATATGTATGGCAAAGTAACTTATATTCTTCCTGAATTTGAGGTAAGGGAGCTATCTTCCGAATTTACAGATAATGTTTCTATTGAATTATTAGTAAAAAAGAAACTTTTCCACCAATTACAAACCAAATTAATTGATGCTACAAATAATCAAATTGAAATTATATTGCTTGAGGAGGCATTTGAAGACTTTTCTTAAAATGTCCTCTCTAAAAAAGAGGGAATTTTATTTTTCTATAGTATAAGTATTATGAGAGTCTAATTATGATTGGATGTGATATTTTGAATGTAAGAGAGCAAACCGAAAATATTGAAATTAATACCTTGGACAAGTTTGCTTGTACTGCCATTATGCATAATAAGCGTTCAAAGGCTGAAGAGGAATGCCCCTATCGTACTTGCTTTCAACGTGATAGAGATAGAATTCTCCATAGCAATGCTTTTCAAAGGCTTAAACACAAAACACAAGTGTTCCTATCTCCCGTGGGCGACCATTATCGTACACGATTAACACATACCCTTGAAGTATCTCAAGTCGCTAGGACTATTTCAAGAGCATTAAGGCTTAACGAAGATTTAACTGAGGCAATTGCACTTGGGCATGATTTAGGACATTCCCCTTTTGGACATTCTGGCGAAGCTGTTCTTAATGAAATTTGTCCCTATGGCTTCAAGCATTATCTTCAAAGTGTAAGGGTTGTAGAATATATCGAAAATGATGGCGATGGTTTAAACTTAACTCATGTAGTTAAAAATGGAATAGCTTGTCATACCAATGGAATTGCCTCAACTAAGGAAGGAAATATTGTAAGGCTTGCTGATAAGATTGCTTACATAAATCATGATATCGACGATGCTATAAGGGCTGGTGTGCTACAACATTCTGACTTACCTCATAGCGTAATTGATGTTCTTGGCGATACGAAAAGCAAAAGGATTACAACGCTTGTTTCATCCATAATAGAAAATGGAGCTGAAAATATTGGTATGCACCCACATATACAAGCTGCACATGATGAATTACGGAGCTTCCTATTCGCAAGGGTATATGTCAACTCTAAGGCAAAAACAGAGGAGAAGAAGGCGAAGGACCTTGTAAAACGTATGTATATGTATTTTAAAAAGTATCCTGATAAATTACCTGATGAATACAAAAGAATTATGCAGCGATATGACGAAGATAGAGCTATTTGTGATTATATTTCTGGGATGAGTGATGGTTATGCTGTAGATTTATACCATGAGTTATTTATCCCCTTATCATGGAGTAGGCGGTGATTTCATGGCTTTTTCTAGCGATTTTATATACCAACTTCAATTAGGAAATCCTATCGATGATGTAATGAAATCATATGTAAATCTTATTAGGCGAGGGCGTAACTACGTTTGCTCCTGTCCTTTCCATTCGGAAAAAACCCCTTCCTGCACAGTTTATCCCGATACGCAAAGTTTTTATTGCTTCGGATGTGGTTCTGGGGGAGATGTTATCACTTTTATTAGAAAAATTGAAAACCTTGAGTATTTTGAGGCTATAAAATTGCTTGCGGAACGTGCTGGTTTAGACATTCCTACGGATAAACAGGGGGAAAAAACTGCACGGATTAAGGCTAGAGTACTTGAGATTAATCGTGAAACGGCAGTTTTTTTCTATAAAGCCCTCACTTCGGATCCATCAAAAATTGGATTAAGCTATTTTGCATCCCGTGGAATTTTACCACAAACTATAAAAAAATATGGATTGGGTTATGCTGACAATTCATGGGACAAGCTTAAGAATCATCTACTTTCACTAAAATTTAAAGAGGATGAACTCGTTACTGCCGGTGTCTGTCTTTCAAGAAATGGAAATACCTTTGATTTGTTCAGAAATAGGGTAATGTTCCCTATCATGGACTTGCGTGGAAATATAATTGGTTTTGGTGGCAGAATTCTTGATGATGGAATGCCAAAGTATATAAATACGGCTGATACTCCTGCCTTTAAGAAAAGTCGTAACTTGTTTTCACTTAATTTTGCAAAAAACTCATCTTCAAACAGGCTAATTTTAGCTGAGGGATATATGGATGTAATTGCTATAAATCAAGCAGGGTTTGAAAATGTTGTCGCAACACTTGGAACTGCCCTTACTTCCGAACAGGCAAGATTAATTTCACAGTATGCTAAAGAAGTAATTATTTCCTACGATAGTGATAATGCAGGGCAAAAAGCTACCTCAAAAGCTATCAACCTACTTAGTGAGGCTGGAGTTGCAGCACGAATTATCAGCTTTGAAGGCGCAAAGGACCCAGATGAATACATAAAAAAGTTCGGTGCTACACGGTTTAAACTATTGCTCGATAATTCAGATGGAGCTATTAACTTCAAACTAGAAAAATGTAAGGATGGCTTAGATTTATCCACTGAAATTGGGAAAATTGAATGCCTAAAACGAATAGTGGATGTTCTAGCACAAATATATAATGAGTTAGAGCGTAATGTATATATTTCCAAGGTTTCCAAGGAGTATGAAGTTTCGTCAGAGATACTTAAATCCCAAATTGATAGCAAAATAGCTAAAAAATCTAAAAGGGATAAAAGAAACGATTGGAAGAACATTGTATCCAAGCCCCGCTATAAAGATGAGATAAATCCTGAAGTTAACCAGCATCCAAGAGAAAATAAGGCGGAGGAAGGTATAATTGCGTATCTATTCCAAAACCCTGATATGATTAAAAAGGTGACAAACTTCATTACTCCTGAACATTTTGTCACTAGCTTTAATAAAAAAGTTTTCTCTGTTTTATGTGAAAAACTTAATTCCTCGACAAATTTTACCTTATCACTGCTTTCTGATGAATTTTCTGATAGTGAAATGGGTAGAATAACGGGAATAGAAGCGAAACATAGAGATATTATATTAACCGAACAAGTTGTTGACGATTATATAAAAGTTTTACATGACCACAAAAATAATACATTGTCTGATAATATTAATTCCAATGAAGATTTATTAGAATTGGTTGAAAGACTTAAAAATATAAAATAAACTTAACCTCAAGCCGCTGTGGAGGGTGAATCAATTTTGGCGGAGAATGGAGCGTTTTTATGGCAATGGGGAAAAAAAATACTGTTGACCAATTAATTGAACAAGGCAGAAGGGATGGTAAACTTACTGCAAAAGAAGTTACTGATGCCCTAGAGGCAATGAATTTTAATGTCAAACAGATGGATAAGTTTTATGATGATTGTGCCAATTTAAATATTGAAATCGTAGATGATATGTCTTCAAGTAGTTCCGATATGAAACTCGGACTAGATTCAGGTTTAACCGATGATTTGGAAATAGCACTATCCACTGATGGTATATCTCTTGATGATCCTGTAAAAATATATCTAAAGGAGATTGGACGAGTTCCTTTGCTATCGGCAGAAGAAGAAATTGAACTTGCACAACGCATGGCCGCAGGCGATCTCTATGCAAGAAAACGACTATCAGAGGCGAACTTGCGTCTTGTAGTGAGCATTGCTAAAAAATATGTGGGTCGTGGAATGCAATTCCTTGATCTAATTCAAGAGGGAAACCTTGGGCTTATAAAAGCTGTTGAAAAGTTTGATTATACAAAAGGTTTTAAGTTTTCAACATATGCTACTTGGTGGATAAGACAGGCTATTACAAGGGCGATCGCTGACCAGGCAAGGACTATACGAATTCCTGTTCATATGGTTGAAACTATTACAAAAGTAAAAAAAGTTTCAAGCCAACTACTGCATGAAAATGGACATGACCCAACAGCTGATGACATCGCCGCAAGGCTTGAAATGCCTGTTGAACGTGTCCGAGAGATTATGAGGATTGCACAAGACCCAGTTTCACTTGAAACACCAATTGGAGAAGAAGAAGATAGCCATCTTGGTGATTTTATTCCTGATGATGATGCACCTGCACCCGCTGAAGCGGCATCACTTATGCTTTTAAAAGAACAATTGAATGAAGTCTTAGCTACTCTCACCGATAGGGAAGCTAAGGTTTTAAGATTGCGTTTCGGACTTGAGGACGGACGCTCAAGAACCCTTGAGGAGGTTGGCAAGGAATTTGATGTAACAAGAGAAAGAATTCGACAAATTGAAGCGAAGGCATTGCGTAAATTACGCCACCCAAGTAGAAGCAAAAAAGTCAAGGATTTCCTTGACTAACCATTGCTTTGCTACATACAATAAATAGGGAGAGTTATTTATAACTCTCCCTAATCTTATTATAAATATTATTCTAAGCGATTTTCATCGCCTAACTTAATAGATTTTAACACTCACTCCTAAAAAGTATCCCCTTATTGTAAGGATAACAGTATTATATTTATTTGAACATCGGTACCACCTTTTTCAGATTTTTATTTATCTATTAATATTTAAAATGACTTTCATCATTTAGCTAAATCCTTCGGAGGTCTCACTCCCCTCATTTTAGATTGCGTTGCGTACTCTATAAACATCTTTCATAAAGCATCATTACTTTCTATAAATTTTGGAGTCAGAAATATATTTATTTGAACATCGGTACCACCTTTTTCAGATTTTTATTTTCACAGTCTGAATGATTTTCATCATTCTTCAAGCTTCACCATGGGGCTCACTCCCATCTTTCTAAATTGTTTTCCATACTTCATAATCATACTTCATAAAGCATCACTACTTTCTTAGAAATTGGTTGAATTACTTCCCATACTGGTACATCCATACCACCATTTCCTAGCCCAAACAGCTTTCTATTTAAAGACCATAGGTCATTAGTTTGAGATTTTCCTAAATCTCTATAAACCTTTATCTTTAAAATAGCCATCATTCAAACAAGGTTTAATTGGTGCAACTTGACTCATTATGTAACTGGCTTGAAGAATATTTTATAAAAATAAATTTGGAATAAAGTTTAATCTTATATTTCCCTCTTAATTAACTACAAGCTAGCTACCCTGAAAATACTGACGAGTCATGAATGATGACTTCCACTGATTCTTCGCCTATATTCTCCATTGGACTCGCCTCCTTAAAAATTTATTATTCCTGCTGAAGAATCCTGTATTTAATTCTTATGTCCCTTGCAGAAACATTAGGAAACCTTAATCCCTCTACCTGAGCAGCACCAAGCTTTTCTTTTACCAGTTTTGTTTTAACTTATGCATAGAATTATTTGTTCATACAATGCAAAATTAATATTTAAGATTAGCTGTTTCTTTGGCTTGCATGCTGTTTAGGTTTTTCGATTTTGTTTCTCTGTATATATAATATCATGCTTTTTGTTGTTTGTCAATAGTTTTTTCTAATTATTTTGCAAATATTTTGTTTAATATTTTGTTAACAATTTTCATCTTGACTTTTATTTGATAACATTGTATAATGAAAAAGTTAAGGGTTAAAAACCTAAATTTAATATCATGAAATTTATTAAGATGTATGCCATATCGGCGGATTGGAGTTTACAATGTCTGATTTAGATTATACACCGGACCTTTATACATTGGTTGATGAAGAAGGTAACGAAGAAACTTTCGAAATGATGGATGTTATTGAAATTGATGAGCAACGCTATTTTGCTCTTATGCCTTATCTACCTGAAGCTGAAGATTTATTGGATAGCGACGGCGAATTGGTTATACTTAAATCTGATATAGTTGATGGTGAAGAAATTTTAGTTTCAATTGATGATGATAATGAATTTGATAAAATAGGAAAAATGTTCTTAGAAAGATTAGAAGCTATGTTCGAAGAAGTTGGTTGTGAATGTGATGATGATTGCGACTGCAATAATTAATTCGTAACTAAAAGTTTAAAATTTACCTATTGATTTTTCTTATATATTATGATATAATACATTTAGAAAAGCAAAAGACATTCTGCCTTGTTCGCGTTAGTATAGTTTTTATATAATCCAACACATATATAAAAGGGAATTCCGCTCTGTACAGAGGATTGCAGACCTCCCACTTTAATAGTGGAAGAAGGGAGCGTGAGACTGTCAGGAGAATACCCACCTGCTTATTGCGGGTTTTATATGCTATATGGTCGGCAAGGCGGTTTACTTTTTTAAAAAATACAAAAGAGTTTGTGTTTATCAAGGCAGATTTTCTGTCTTGTTTTTTTATTCCTATTTTTATTTGAATTTTTTTGTAGTGCTTTTTCAGCTTGTTTATGATATAATTAGTATAAAATAATTCATGGGAGAGTTTTATGAAATATTTAGTTAATCTCAAAAATTGGAATTCTGTTTTTGCTGTTCCGTCAAGCATTGTGGATGATTATATTAAACTTGCTAGCGGTGCATCATTAAAGGTTCTTTTATATATGCTTAAAAATAATAACCAGATGTATAGTATTTCCAATCTTTCACAAGCACTTGGGGTATCTGAAGAAAATGTTGAGGAAGCATTTTGCTTTTGGGAACAGGTTGGAATCCTATCAAAGCCTGATGATAGCATGGATACGCCTACAACTAATATACAAAACACTGCTAATATTGTGGATACACCTAAATTATTAAATAGCGAAACCGAACTGGTTAAGTCTGCTGAAACAGAGGTTGCTAAGGCTGAAAGCGGCAAAAAATTTACTCAACGTTCAAGCTCGGGGTTCCCAATCAGCCCATCAGAAATATCGCATAAACTTGAGCGTTCACAGGAGATGAGAGCATTATTTTCTATGGCCGAAGCTTCACTTAGTAATATACTTACATATACCACACAACGCTCATTGGTTTGGATTTATGAATATGTTGGTCTCAAGGCTGATGTTATAATGATGTTACTCGAATATTGTATTTCTATTGAAAAAACTAATATGCGTTATGTCGAAACTATCGCCATTTCATGGCAAGAAAATGATATAAACACGCTTGAGTCTGCACAGAATGAAATAAAGCGTTTACAGGAATCTAGGAGCTTTGCCGGCAAGGTTTCTAGAGCTTTGGGGCTTGAGAGAAAACCCACAACCAAACAAAATGAATTTATTATATCATGGATGGAAAAAGGATATAGTATCGACTTGATTGAATATGCTTATGAAAAAACTATTGATGCTATTGATAAGCGTTCATTTCCCTATATAAACAGTATATTAGATAACTGGTATGCTAATGGGCTAATTACTCGTAGTAAGGTAGATGAAAATGATTCAAGCATCTCTAAATCTAAGAAGTTTAAGAATAAAACTGAACAATCCTATAATTTAAATGATCTTGATTCTCTCGCTGTTAATCTTACAAATAATACAAGGAATGGAGGGTAAACCTTGCCTGATTCAAAAATTTATGACAAAGCTATAGATATTATTGCAAAAAGAAGGTTTGATGCAAGAATAAATTATGAAAATAATTACAAGAATGCAGAAGAGAAAATTCCTGAAATAATTGAAATAAACCGTCAATTAGCCAATACCAGTCTTGAACTTTTTAATATTATAAAGGCTGGTGGAATTAATATGGATAAACGCATAGAGGCATTAAAAATACATAACCTGCAAGCACAGCAAATGGTTGAAAATCTTCTTATGCAAAATAATTTCCCAAGGGATTACCTAAATATAAAATATTCATGTAACATTTGCAGCGATACAGGTTTCGTGCAAAATTCAAGATGCAAATGCCTTCAAGAATTAATTAGCAGGCTTTCTGTTAATATGCTTAATTCCCATTCTCAAATTAAACTTTGCAGTTTTAATACCTTTAATCTTGATTATTATAGGAACATTACCTCACCTGAAGGAACAAATTGCTATGAATCTATGTCCCAAATTTTAAACTATTGCATGGAATATGCACATAGATTTACATTGGATTCAAAAAGCATTTTCATGCTTGGGAATACTGGACTTGGAAAGACCCATTTATCCCTATCAATTGCCGAAAAAGTCATTGAAAAAGGATATAATGTACTTTATGATTCAATTATTAATTATTTGCGTCAAATTGAAAAAGAACATTTTGGACGTGATAGCACGGGTGCCGATACATTAGGGCTTCTTCTTGATGCGGATCTCATAATTCTTGATGATTTAGGTTCAGAACATGATACAAGCTTTTATGTTTCTATCATATATAATATTATTAACACAAGGCTGAACAAGGGCCTGCCCACAATAATAAACACTAATCTTACCCCACAGGAAATAGAGAATAAATATGAAGCTAGGCTTGTTTCAAGGCTATTTGCCATGTATGATTATTTAAAATTCATGGGGAACGATATTCGTCATATCAAGAAAAGAAAAGGTGAGTTTTAAGCTAATTTATCAGTAGGGATATTTTTCAAAGGCTACCCACATAAACACTAGCTAAATTAACAATTTAATTAGGATAACTAGAACTGCTGCCTATTATTATTTAAGCAGCAGTTTTTGTATTAATATATTATAACTATCGCAGTAGCATATTTCTTTGTATGGCTTATGCTAACAGAAATTTTTCTATCCCCGACCATCTCCAACGCTTTACCTGTTAAAATTATGCGGGGTGCCCCGAGTTCATCGTTAAGAGTAGTCACCTCATCTAACTCAAAATCCCTAATACCTGTTCCTAGAGCCTTTCCAAAGGCTTCTTTAACGCAAAATCTACCTGCAATGGTTTCAGGATTATTCTTACGCTTCCTAAATAGTTCTAATTCCTCATTAGAAAAAACCCTATTCATAAAACGATTGTTTTTCATGCTATTCTTTATGCGTTCAATTTCAATAATATCAATTCCTACATGCATTATAATACTATTCTCCTTGATAGATAAGGTTTTATGCTTTCTATTACTTTTTTATTTGGTGAGAAAATAATCCTTGACCTTCCATATTCACTATGATTAAAATCAGCATAGTATTCATTTTCATAAATTCCATCCGATACTATAAAGGTTGTTGTTTCCATATCAATATCATCAGCCGTACTGAACTTCCCAAAGCTTTCAAAAGATGATACTTTTACAGTTAATAGGCGTACTCTTTTTTTCTTTGATATTATTTTATCAACATCAATTTCACCATTAACTACTAAATATTCATATTCAATATCCATGCCTTTTATTAAATGCATACTTAGAAAAACTATTCCTACAATTATTAATATCCCTAAAGGCATTAGAAAGATTAAAGCTAATATGCTAATAGCGATAGTAAAGCCTATAATTAATATTTTATATAGAAATTTATTTTCGTTTGCTCCACTTTCTACAATTTGCTCTGCAATTATATCCATTTTCACCCTCCATATATACTTCTTTCACAATTATATCATATTTTTTTTGTTTCTTCAATAATAAACACTTGCATTTTTATTCAAAATTGCTTATACTTATTATAACATGATGACTGAGAGAGTAAACATTATTATTCATAATTCAGAGAGGGATTGCCTTTGGCTGTAAGCTTTCCTATTATGTTAAATGTTGAAGTTCACTCACGAGTGGCTATGCCGAAGTTCTGTTTGTTGAATTGTAAGCTGTGACGTTAAGTCTGCGTTAAAGACGAGAGGGTGTTTGCCTTTGGAAAATGGGTGGTTTATACAAGACTTGTCTTGTCCTATTTGGGCAGGACCTTTTTATTTTTATGATTAATTTTATGAGGTGGTTAAATGAAAAAACAATTAGAAAAGATTGAATCGCTTGCAAGGGAAGAAGTTCTTTCCTGCGAAGATATCAAGATGCTTGATTCTCTGAGAGTTAAATACCTAGGAAAAAAAGGTGAGGTTACCGCTATTTTAAAGCAAATGGGTAGGCTTTCTGCCGAAGAACGCCCTATAATGGGGCAACTTGCTAATAAAGTTCGTGGTGATATTGAAAGCACTATTTCAAACAAACTGAAGGATTTAAAACAGGCTGAACAGGATAAAGCTATAAGAAATGAAACAATAGATATAACCCTGCCTGGTAATGCAAAGCAAATAGGAAAGCTACACCCCCTTACTATTGTTGCAAATGAGATTAAGGAAATCTTTATTGGTATGGGTTATAATATTGCTGACGGTCCTGAGGTTGAATATGATTATTATAATTTTGAGGCTTTAAATCTACCTCCAGACCACCCTGCAAGGGATACTCAGGACACTTTCTATATAACGGATAATATTCTTCTGCGTACTCAGACATCCTCCGTTCAGGTTCATGTTATGGAAAATCAGAAACCTCCTATAAGAGTAATTTCTCCTGGGCGTGTTTATCGTTCTGATGCTGTTGATGCGACCCATTCACCTCTTTTCAATCAAATTGAAGGACTTGTTATAGATAAGGGTATAACTATGGCAGACTTAAAGGGTACACTAGAAATGCTTATGAAGCGACTTTACGGGGATGATTGTAAGATTAGACTTCGACCACATCACTTCCCTTTCACAGAGCCTAGTGCAGAAGTTGATGTAATGTGTTTTAACTGTCATGGCGAGGGGTGCCGTGTTTGCAAAAATGAGGGATATATTGAACTCCTTGGTGCAGGAATGGTGCATCCTAAAGTGCTTGAAGGTTGTGGTATTGATAGCGAGGTTTATTCTGGATTTGCGTTTGGGCTTGGATTAGAAAGAATTGCTATGAGAAGATATAATATTAACGATATGCGTCTTTTATATGAGAATGATTTAAGATTCTTGGAACAATTTTAATTTGATTCATTATTGAGTTTAAAACTTAGGAGGAAAATTTATGAATTTATCTATGAAATGGCTTTCAGATTATATAAAAAAGGAAATCCCCATAAAAGAATACTGCCATGGTATGACAATGAGTGGCTCTAAAGTTGAGGGCTATGAAATTGAGGGTGAGGAAATATCCAATGTTGTTGTTGGAAAGGTGCTTTCTGTTACACCTCATGAGGACTCCGATCACCTTCTTATTTGCCAAATTGATGTTAACAAGGAAGAGGCTATACAGATTGTTACAGGGGCATCAAATATCAGTGCTGGTGATATTGTCCCTGTTGCATTAGATGGCTCAACACTTCCCGATGGGAAAAAGATTAAGAAGGGTAAACTACGTGGCGTTGAAAGTTATGGAATGCTCTGCTCTCTTGGTGAATTAAAACTTACAACACATGATTTTCCATATGCAATTGAAGATGGAATTTTTGTAATTCAAGAGGATTGCGAGATTGGACAGGATATACAAACTGCAATAGGGCTAAATGATATTTCTGTTGAGTTTGAAATCACTTCAAATAGACCCGATTGCCTATCTGTAATTGGGCTTGCAAGGGAAACTGCCGCTACATTCGATACTAACTATACTGTTAATGCTCCTATCTTTTCTTCAAATTCTGAAGATATAAACAATAGCTTAAAGATAACTGTTGAAAATAAGGATTTATGTAAGCGTTACTGTGCTGG
>JAAYSW010000079.1 GCA_012523875.1 Clostridiales bacterium | reverse complement strand
GGAACCAATGGAATCAAGATCACCAAAAGCATGACCCATTATAAAAACTCTTTCAGAAGACTGTATTAACTCTTTCATAGCAGTTGCGATTATACGGATTTTACTTCTTGACTTTTTTTCAACACCCTTAGAAACTCCACCGAAAAATTTAAATCCAGATTCAGTTTTAATTACAGCCTGATCGCCACCTCTGCCTAAAGCCATATCGAGGGATTGCTTTGCAAGCACTTCACTTTTAGCAAGCGTTTCAGCACCATGACCAACCCCAATTGATAGTGTTAGATTAGTGCGTTCACCAACTATGATATTTCTGGCTTCATCAAGTATTTTAAATCGTTCATCTATAATAACCTGTAAATGTTTTTCCTCAACCACAGCTATAAATCTATCCTTAGAAAGCTTACGAATAATTCCTGTAGTATTTGACATAAATTCTTCAAGCAACCGCTCAATTGAAACGGAAACATGGGCTTTTTCAGACTCTTTAGCATTTAAAAGTAAATCATCATAATTATCAATTAAAATAATTAAGATAGAAGGGCGTGACATATTATATTTATCTTGAAGTAAAACAAAATCAGTAATATCCATAAAGCTTAGCATATAAAGTGAATTTTTATCACGTTGTGTTGTTTCGGCAATAACCTCATAAGCCCTATTTTTATATGACACAATAGGAGCATTTTCTGATAAGAGTGTATCCACATCGATATCTATAACTTCATTAATCTTAACCCCAAACATATCTTTTCCATGTGTAATATTCTCAAAAAAGAATTTATTATACCAGACGATTGTGCCCTCATCATTTATAATAACTGATGAGGCAGGGAAAATATAGAGTGCATCACTTGCAGTCTGATTAATTCTATGGTCGAGTTTAGATATAAATTTGTAAATATTATTCTTAGCAATAAAAGCCTGTAATAGAAAAGATAAATTAAGAACAATTAATGGTATTGCTAAAAATATAAATGCATGAAAATTATACCTATATGTTATAGAAACAGAAATTGCAGATATTATCATAAGTAATATGGCATTAACCAAAAATAGCCACAGCTGTTTTTTCTTCATTTTATCACCTTTTTAATTGAGGATAAAGTAGGATACTTTATCCTCTAAACACAGGACATAATTTATGTTGTTTAATATGTCTTATAATCTAGCTTTCCATGATTATAGGTAAAATCATTGGAGAGCGTTTAGTTTTATGATAAATATAATCGGATAGAGAATCACGGAGTTTTGATTTAACAAAATTCCATTCTTTAAAGTCATTAACAGAAAAATTTGAAATTGTGGTATTAAGAACCTGTTTAGCAGCATCAATTAATTCTTCTGCCTCCCTTACATAAACAAATCCTCTTGAAATAATTTCAGGTCCTGCGATAAGCGTGTTACTTGCCTTATCAATACTTATAACAACAATAATCAAGCCATCTTGGGCAAGGTGTTTTCTATCACGAAGTACGATAGAGCCGACATCACCAACACCAAGTCCATCAACCAAAACTCTGCCAGCAGGAACTTGTGAAACAATCTTTATTTCTAATCCATCAGTTTCAATAACATTTCCTATCTCACCAATAATTATATTATTTTTAGGGATACCCATTTCCACAGCTAATTCGGCATGTTTCTTGAGATGCTTGTACTCGCCATGAATGGGAATAAAAAATTGAGGATTTGTAAGAGCCATAATAAGCTTTAACTCCTCCTGACAGGCGTGTCCAGAAACATGGACATCATACATTTTTTCATAGACTACTTCGGCACCTGATTTCATTAATTCGTTAATAACCTTTGTAACAAATTTTTCGTTTCCAGGAATAGGTGTAGCAGAAATTATTATAAAATCTAAGGGTGAGATATTCACTTTTTTATGGTCATTCATTGCCATTCTTGTTAGTGCGGACATTGGCTCTCCCTGACTTCCTGTAGTAACTAACACAATTTTTTCACGCTCATAACGATTCATCGCATCAATATCGATAAGGATACCTTTTGGAACTTTTAAATATCCAAGTTCAATACCGATAGTTACAGCATTAACCATGCTTCTCCCGAAAATAGCGACCTTTCTTCCAAAGCGATCAGCACAGTTAATAATTTGTTGAATCCTATGGATATTTGATGAGAATGAGGCAATAATTATACGTTTGCCCTCAGCTTTATCAAATAATGAATCAAACGAATCACCCACAGTCCGCTCGGTTTGGGTATAGCCACCTCTTTCGGCATTTGTTGAATCCGACATAAGAGCCAAGACACCCCTTGAGCCAAGCTCACCAAATCGTGCAAGATCGATAATACCACCATTTATAGGGGTAAAATCAACTTTAAAATCTCCTGTATGAATAACAATTCCAGCAGGTGTGTGTATAGCTAAGCCGACGGCATCGGGTATAGAATGATTCACCCTAATAAATTCAACTGCCATACAACCCATTTTTATTGTTTGTCTAGGCTTAATAACATTAAGTTTAACCTTTCCAAAAAGTCCGTGTTCTCGTAGCTTACCTGCAAGAAGCCCAAGTGTTAGAGATGTACCATAAATAGGAAGATTTATTTTTTTAAGAAGATATGCAATACCACCAATATGATCCTCATGACCATGTGTTAAAACGATACCTCTTAACCTTGTTTTGATTCGTTCAAGATAGGTAAAGTCAGGAATAACAATATCTACTCCAAGCATTTCTGAATCTGGGAAAGCAAGTCCGCAATCAACAATAAAAGCATCATTAACACATTCAAAAACTGTTAAGTTTTTACCTATTTCATTAAGTCCTCCAAGAGGAATAATTCTCAAAGGAGTTTTTTTAATCTCTCTTTTAATCTTTGTATGCTCCTGAGCTTCTGGACTTTTTGCGTGATTATTTAAAGGCTTTACCTTTGAAATGGAATTATTTCTCCTATGTTGATAATTACTTTTTTGCGTGTTATTTGGTTTGCCTCTATTTGGGCTATTACTAATTCGGCGTTCATTATTAGTATTAAGGTTTTGGGTATTATCAACCCAATTCCTTTTTGGCTTTTTTACTTCATTACTACTCACATTTAAACCTCGCTTTTAATTAATTTCAAGCGTTATTGACCTTAGCCTTAAATGGCTTACGATACCAATTCTAAACAAAAATTATCCTTATGATATATTAATTTTAATTCATACATTATATAATTATTTACACCTACAGAATTAATTAGTATAAAATATTTGTGGAAATTAGTAAGTATTTTAGGAAAGGTAAATAAACGATTGTTGCCATGCTGCAAAGTCATGTATATAATCTTAAATTTTATAAAATATAATAAATAGACCTGTGCTAAGCATAAGTATTAGATTTTCTAATAATTTATATTAGGCGAAGGACTTGTCGCTCAATCCAACGCCTTATACACAAAATATAAAATAAATAAGGGTAACTTTAAACTTTTTTCTTCCTGATTTTAAATATTCAATATTAATTATACGGTAATTAACTAGCAATGTCAAGCTAATATTTTATATAATTAGAACAATTAAATTGCATAAAAAGTGTAGATTCGTTATTTTGCTAATGAATATAATTAT
>JAAYSW010000078.1 GCA_012523875.1 Clostridiales bacterium | reverse complement strand
CATCAACAAGGCAGATTAATGATATTAAGTTTATCGAAAAGAATATTGGTCTAAATAATATTGCCCCCGATTTAAGGGAGGTTGCAGAATTGCGACTCGATAATCCTGAGCTTAGTTTAAAGGAAATAGGGGAATTGATGAAAAAGCCATTGCAACGCTCAGGGGTTAATCGGAGGTTTCAGAAAATTGCAAAAATTGCAGATGAGATAAGAAATAAGATGGATTTGGAAGATAAAAAAACAGAGGATTGAATTTAAAGTATGGGTGAATTTGTACATCTGCACGTTCATAGCGAATATAGCTTACTAGATGGTGCGTGTCGAATAAAACAACTTGTTAAACGTGCAAAGGAGTTAGGGCAGAATTCAGTTGCAATTACAGACCATGGTTGTATGTACGGTGTAATTGATTTTTATAATGAGGCTAAAAAAGAAGGTATTAAGCCTATTATAGGTTGTGAGGTTTATGTCGCACCTAGAACAAGGCATGATAAGGTTCATAGGATTGACAACAATCTATATCATTTAGTTTTGCTTTGTAAAAACAATGAGGGATATAAAAATCTTATCAAGCTTGTTTCCATTGGATATATAGAGGGTTTTTATAGCAAGCCGAGGGTTGATATTGAGCTTTTGCAAAAATACAGCAAAGGCTTAATTTGTCTGTCTGCTTGCCTTGCAGGAGAAGTTGCACGAAAGTTAGTGAATAATGATTATGATGGAGCCAAAAAAACAGCATTGCTTTATAATGGGATTTTTGGAGATGGAAATTATTATCTTGAGATCCAGAATCATGGGATAAAGGAACAAATAAAAATTTTACCCATGCTATATAAATTATCGAGTGAAACGGGAATTCCTCTTGTAGCGACTAATGATGCACATTATATCACAAAAGAAGATGCAAAAATGCAAAAGGTTTTGCTTTCAATTCAAACAAATACAACAATTTTAGAGCCAAATGGTATGGGTTTTGAAACGGATGAGTTTTATATTAAAAGTTTTGGTGAGATGCGTGAGCTTTTCGGAAATGTACCATCTGCTCTGGAGAATACCTCTAAGATAGCTGAGATGTGTAATGTAGAGTTTGAATTTGGCATAATAAACCTTCCTAAATTTGAAGTTCAGGGTGTTAATAATAATAAAGATTATTTTAGAAGGTTATGCTATGACGGGCTATACAGCCTTTATGGAAATAATCCATCACAAGAGATAATTGACAGGATGGAGTATGAGCTTTCAACGATTATTCAGATGGGTTATGTAGATTATTTCCTTATTGTATGGGATTTTGTTAAATATGCAAAGGATAATGATATTCCTGTTGGACCGGGTAGAGGTTCAGGTGCAGGAAGCCTTTGTGCATATTGTATTGGCATAACTGGTATTGACCCCATAAAGTATAATTTAATTTTTGAGAGATTTTTGAATCCTGAAAGAATAAGTATGCCAGATTTTGATATTGATTTTTGCATTGAGGG
Organism: Clostridiales bacterium; assembly: GCA_012523875.1. GTDB lineage: Bacteria > Bacillota > Clostridia > Oscillospirales > Ruminococcaceae > JAAYPV01. Next base: position 516 of record JAAYSW010000078.1, on the reverse strand, counting down.
CAGACAGCGTGTAATAGATTATGTTGTTAAACGATATGGTGACGATAGGGTAGCACAGATTGTAACCTTTGGTACGATGGCGGCGAGGGGTGCAATAAGAGATGCTGGACGTGCCATGGGAGTTTCTTATCAATTATGTGATAAAGTTGCAAAGATGATACCAAATGAATTGAACATAACAATAGAAAAGGCACTAAAAAGAAATGATGATTTACTTAGCATATATAATTCTGATAAAGCTGTTCATGAATTGGTGGATATGGCAAAAAAGGTTGAGGGAATGCCAAGGCATACTTCTGTTCATGCTGCTGGTGTCGTGATTGCTAGTTCCTCTGTGAGTGATTTTGTGCCGCTATCACGCAATGAGGATTCGATTGTTACGCAGTATGAAATGACAATTCTTGAAAGCTTGGGAATGCTTAAGATGGATTTTCTAGGGCTTAGAAACCTCACCGTAATTCGTGATTGTGAGGAAAGCATTAGAAATAATCTCCCAGATTTCGATATAAAAAATAT
>JAAYSW010000001.1 GCA_012523875.1 Clostridiales bacterium | reverse complement strand
TAAACAATATAAAATCTGCTCTACAGGAATCCACATCTCCATCATGTGTTTACATCACATCACCTGATTATATGGGAAGGTTAGCAGATATTGCTTTAATATCGAATATTTGCAAGGAGCATAATGCGGTTTTAATTGTTGATAATGCACATGGGGCACATCTAGCTTTTACAAATCCAATTTTGCACCCAATAGCACTTGGGGCAGATATATGCTGTGATTCGGCACATAAGATGCTCCCAACCCTCACAGGTTCAGCATATCTTCATATTGGCAATGAGAAGTATATAAATAAGGCGAAAACAGCAATGTCACTTTTTGCATCCACAAGCCCATCATATTTGATTTTAGCATCTCTGGATTTATGTAATTTATATCTTAAACAAGAAATTGTTGAGGATATAAAGCGTTGTAATGAAAGCATATTGCTACTAAAATCAGCCTTGAATAATAAGTATGTCTTTTTTGAAAGTGAGCCTTTTCATTTTACTATAGTAGGGAAGGAAGGAAACAAGCTTGCAGAAAAGCTGAAAGAGCAAGGCATACAACCTGAGTATTATGATAATCAATGTGTTGTGCTTTTGTTTTCACCCATTGATACTGATGAGGATTTTTCAAGGCTTGAGAAAGTGCTAAAGGGCATAGATTTGCCTGATGTATCTATTAATGGGAATGAGGTTATCCTTCCAACTTTGGAAAAGGCAGTGTCGGTAAGGGAGGCTGTGTTTTCGGAGTATGAGGAGATTGATGTAGAGGATAGTTTAGGGAGGGTGTGTGCAAGCGTGAAGATACCATGCCCACCTGCCGTACCTATTGTTGTTAGTGGTGAGATAGTTTCGAGGGAATGCATAAAGATTTTTAAAAGGTATGGTATTTCTAGAATTAATGTGATAAAATAGAAGTAGTTGCTCAGTCGCCGCAAGGCTCCTATGCTCAGTCGCCGCAAGGCTCTTGTTCTGATTTAGTTTAACGCTCTGAGTTATAATTTAACCATTACACTTAGTAAATATATGTTCATTTCTTTGCTCGCACAAAGAAACGAACCAAAGAAATGCGTCGCTCAATCGCCGCGATGGCTCAAACACCGCTCAACCAAAAGCCAAAATAAAAACCATTTTGGCTTTTGGGTCGCTGGCTTGTACAACCAACACCATAAAATAAGAATAATTTAGTAAAATTAAAACCTATAACAGAAAATATTAACCCAGATAAAATAAAGGAGGGTGCCATGAAATTAATATTTGCCATCATCAATAAGGATGACAGTAACTCCGTTTCAAAAGCTCTAACAAAATCAGGCTATTTTGCCACAAAACTAGCCTCAACAGGAGGTTTCCTAAGCTCAGGCAATACAACATTCCTCATATGCACTGAAAACGAAAATGTCGATAACGTCATAAAAATTATTGGGGATAAAAGCCACAAAAGAAAACAATTTGTTCCCTCCGCTGCCTCATTCGGTGTAGGAACTTACTCCTCTTTTCCCGTTGAAGTATCCGTTGGTGGTGCAACAATTTTTGTAACCGATATAGAAAGATTCGAAAAGGTGTAAGTTAATGAATGTTAAGATATATTCAAACCAGAATACCCTGAATACCCTCAGCTATATGCTTGAAAGCAATAGGCTTGCACACTCATTCCTAATCTATGGCGATGCAGGTTTAGGTAAAAAAACTATCGCTAAATATTATGCTATGAGTTTAATATGTGAAAAATCTCAAAGTACCCCTTGCCAGCAATGCGTTACCTGTAAAAATGTTTCCAAGAATAACCACCCCGATGTTATTTGGGTTGAGCATAGTGGAAAACTTCAAGGATTTTCAGCTGAAACTGTACGAAATATATGTGCTGATGCCATCATTACACCCAATAATGCCGAGAAGAAGATTTATATTTTTGCCGATGCAGATAATATTACCATACAGGCTCAAAATGCACTGCTTAAACTAATTGAGGAACCACCAAGTTTTACATATTTTATATTTACTGCAAAATCGAAAGATGTTTTTTTGCCAACGATAATTTCAAGAATTATATCTCTTGGAGTATCAGAATGTACGGAGGCTGAGTGCAGGCTTGCACTAGAAGAACGGGGCTTTTTAAATGACGATATTACCGATGCAATTAACTGCTTTCATGGTAATATTGGACTATGTATTAGCTATATACAGGATGAGAAATTGCAGGAAACTGTTAAATTGACAAAATCAATAACCGATGCTATAATTAATAGAAATGAATATGAGTTGATTGTAGCTTTTGCTGATTTAGAGAGTGATAGGAATATAGCGAAAACTGCCCTAATGCTCTTAGACAAGCAGTTTCACGATGCCTTGATTGCAAGGTTTACAGATAGGTTTATTGGCTGTTATCCAAGTGGTTCAAAAAAACTATCCCAGAAAATCACTTCATCAAGTTGTGAAGAATTACATTCTCTTGTGCGAAATGCGATAATACTAATTGACTCAAATGTGAATTTAAAACTGATTCTATCCACATTATGTGGAGAAATAATTAATGCAACTTAATAGCTTGTATAATTATTTATATAGGAGGAAAAATGGTTGAAATAATTGGAGTCCGCTTTAAAAAGGGGGGAAAGGTTTATTACTTCTCACCTGGTAAAGTTAAAGCTGAAATAGGGCAGAATGCTATTGTTGAAACATCAAGGGGTATTGAATGTGGCGAAATAGTGATAGCTAATAGAATGATTTCTGATGAGGAAGTTGTGGCACCATTAAAGGAACTTATCCGTATTGCAACTAAGGATGATTTAAAGATAGTTGAGAAGAACAAGATTAAGGAACAGGAAGCTTTTAAAATTTGCGAAGAAAAAATCGCTTTTAGAAAGCTTGATATGAAACTTATTGATGTTGAATGTACATTTGATAATAATAAGATTTTGTTTTATTTTACTGCTGAACTAAGGGTTGATTTTAGGGAGCTAGTAAAGGACCTTGCATCAATTTTTAGAACTCGTATTGAACTAAGGCAGATTGGTGTGCGTGATGAGGCTAAGATGCTTGGTGGGATTGGCATTTGTGGGCGTGAATTTTGTTGTAAGAGTTTTATAAGTGATTTTCAGCCTGTTTCAATAAAAATGGCGAAGGAACAAGGGCTTTCACTTAATCCGACAAAAATCTCAGGTACCTGTGGAAGGCTTATGTGTTGTTTAAAGCATGAACAATCCAGTTATGATGAATTACTTAAAGTTACACCAAAGACGGGTGCCTATGTAAAGTATGCGAATGGTAGGGGAGTTGTAACAGAGGTTAATCTTATTACGGGGAGGCTGAAGATAAAGCCGGATGATGATAATTCCATTCCTGTTATTTTGGATAAATCAGAGGTGAAGATTATTAAAGACGCTGAGATTCGCCTTAACAAGCAAGAGTTGAGGGAGCTTAGGGGATTGGAAGATAAATAAGTTATTGCGTAGAAATGGGGTATCAGTTTTATACTGATACC
>JAAYSW010000077.1 GCA_012523875.1 Clostridiales bacterium | reverse complement strand
GTCTTTGCCCCTGAGCTAGATGAAATGTTCAGTGAGGGATTTTGTTCATATGTTGATACATCGATTTTAACTGAGGGTTTATTTGGTGTAAATAGCTGTGATTATTATAGGGGATTCTGTACAGTTACAACAAAATTATTTAATATAACATCTGCTGATAAGGTGTATTTTGGTCAAAAGGATGCCCAACACCTTGCTGTTATTAGACGTTTGGTTAAAGATTTAAATATGAAATTATCTATTATCGGTTGCCCAGTTATTCGTGAAGAGGATGGTCTTGTTATAACTTCAAAAAACATTTTTCTTAATGCAGAGGAGCGTAGGGCTGCATTAATTTTAAGCAAAACTATAAGATTTGCTCAAGGCTTGGTTCAAGCTGGAGAAAAGGATACAGAGGGGATTATTGAAGCAATGCGTGAGAATATCGGAACAGAACCACTTGCTAGGATAGATTATATTGAGATTGTTGATGCCGAAACGATGCAAAGGGTGGATACAATAGATGGGCAGGTGCTGGTTGCAATTGCTGTTTATATAGGTGATATAAGGCTTCTTGATAATTTTACAACCTAAATAATAATGGCTATCTCAAAAGAGATAGCCACTTATTTGTATCTTCGATTTATTATGCGGAGTCCAGAGGGGATTATCCCCTCTGGCAGGGTTTGGGACAGAGTCCCATTAGAATCCGTCGAGGACACTTTATTTCTCTAATCTTTCTTGTACGTTGCTATTATTTCTCCAATATATAGCTTATGAAATGGATCGGAATCGTAAAATTTTAATTTTGTTTCATCTAAAAACAAATCTTTTTCAATTTTATCTTCATAAATTTTTTTACAGATAAAAACTAACTCTGCTTCAGCAAAAGTAGTTGCCCCATCAATAAATTCAGGTGTTAAGCCTGTTTCCTTTGCTTTATCATAATTTCGACCTGAATTTGCACCACAAAAGCTTAAAGCCTTCTTTTGTTCGCCATTGAAAAATGATATTGTAAAATAATCATTTTTTTCGATAAATTCATAGGTATACCTTGATGGGCGAACCATACAGGTGAAGGTTGGAACTCCCCAAATTTCACCCATTTGTCCCCAAGATGCGGTCATGGTATTATAGCTCTCACTATCACCAGAAGTTAGCAGGTACCACTGTTTGCCAATCATTTTAAATGGATTAAAATCTAAATCAAGCAAATCTACTTTTGAAAAACTCATAAAATTCTCTCCTTAACTAATTAATAAAAGGCTTAAATACAAATACAATATATTCATGTTATCACATTAATAGAATTTTTACAAGTTTTCAGGGCAGAATAATTACACTATGCATGCCTTAAAACTGATTTATACTGCAATCTAAGCTTATCTGTAATTAGTGCAATAAATTCAGAATTAGTGGGTTTACCTTTGCAGGTATTAACAGTATAGCCGAAGAATGAGTTAAGCGTGTCGAGATTACCTCTATCCCAAGCAATTTCAATTGCATGGCGGATAGCACGTTCAACCCTTGATGAAGTAGTCATAAATTTTTTAGCAACTGTTGGATAAAGCTGTTTGGTTACACTCTCAAGCAATTCTTTATCTTCAAGTGAGCATAAAATAGCTTCTCTTAGGTAATGATAACCTTTAATATGTGCTGGAACTCCAAGCTGATGTATTACTTCAGTTACTACAATCTCCATATCCTGTGGTGGCGAATTATGAGTTGATTTATTATCAATATTTTCGCCATCTTGAGTGAGAGATATTATTCTATCACCGAGTGTACTGACTTCAAAAGGTTTTAGCATAAAGTATGCCGCACCATTTTGCATAACTTGTCTTTCTATAAATGGGTTATCATAAGAAGAAGTCACAATGAAATAGGGTTTTGTGCCACCAAAGGTAGACACTTTCTTAATAAGCTCTATTGCATCGATGTTTGGTAGGATTGCATCAATCACAACTACATCATAAGAGCCATTTTTGATGGCATCAAGAAGAACACTTCCATCTTTAGCACGAGTAACTACATGAAGACCTAGATTTCTTAAATTACTTGCACAAGTGATACCATACTCAACACTATCATCGCCAATTAGAACTTTAATTTTGTTAATCATTATTTTGCCTCCTGTTTTTTTGTACTTCCATATAATACCATGATTTATTGTAAAAAACAAGTCTTTTATTAAAAAACTATGTCATTTCTCCTAACTTTGTAATATCAAACAAAAATAGGCAAATAACTTATGCGTTTATCGTTATTTTGCACTAAAATATATTAAGATTTCATGACAAATGGTGTATAAATTATATCTTATTAGGTAATAAAAGTAACAATTTATATTTTTATACAAACAAAATGTAAAATTTATATTTTAAGAATCTAAATAAATCCTTAATTTTCGATAAGGCTTTTTGTACGATTATGTAGAATTTTAAACAATCTTAAAAATAAGATTTTAATCAAATACTTAGGACAGTTTATTATTTATTCATCACCAAAAGATAATATTAAAAAATAATATTAGCAAATTTTCATCATTTATTCTACTCTAATATTTTAAAGCTAAAAGTTTATATTATTAATGATACAGAATGAAAACTCATATGTAAATGAAAGGAATAATAACATGAAAAAATTGATTAAAGGGTTTAGTTTTGTAGCAACTTTTACTTTGTTTAATATATGGACATTGATGGCTTATTACTCAGCAATGCTCCCAGATAGTTATTATATTGCTAGCGGTGATAAGCTTTCGTTAAATACAGTCATTGAAATTGAGGCACAGGTTCAAGAAAAGGCAGTACAATCCGTTAAAAGTGAGGCATTACCTTTATCACAAACAGCAACCTTAAAGCTTTTCGGGGTTATTCCCGTTAAAGATGTAGAATTACTTGAAGTTGAAACTCCTGTTTTAATTCCAGGAGGAAATCCATTCGGTATAAAGCTCTTGATGGAAGGGGTTATGGTAGTTGGAATGGGTGAGATTGAATGCAGTGGTGGACGCATTTGTCCAGCTACTGAGGCAGGCATAAAACAAGGTGATGTTATAACATCAATTGATGGGAAAAAAGTTAATTCTAATAACGAACTCCAAGAGATAATTTCGGAATCTGATGGCAATTCAGTTAATGTGCAGATAAACCGTGATGGACGGGATATAACTTTTGAATTACAGCCTGTATTTTCGGAATACAGCAGAACCTATCAAGTGGGAATGTGGGTACGTGATAGCACAGCGGGGATAGGCACTATGACATTCCACGAGCCATCAAGCGGGTCCTTTGGAGGTCTTGGACATCCTATATGCGATATAGACACAGGTGGTGTAATACCTATTTCAAGTGGTGAGATAGTTAATGTACAGATAAATAATGTTAAAAAGGGTTATGAAGGAATCCCTGGAGAGCTACAAGGTAGTTTTATTTCAGGTGATGCCATAGGAATATTAAGTAAGAATAACGAATATGGGGTATTTGGAAATCTTTTCACACAATCTGATACTAGCAAGGCAATGCCTATGGGTTTAAAGCAAGATGTTGAAGTTGGTGAAGCAACAATACTGACAACGGTAGAAGGCACAATTCCTAAAGAGTATAATATAAGCATTGAAAAAATTGATTATAGAAATAATGATACAGCAAAAAATATGATAATAAGAATTACAGATGAAGAGCTACTTGATAAGACAGGTGGAATTGTACAGGGTATGAGTGGTAGTCCTATCATACAAAATGGGAAGTTAGTTGGAGCAGTAACCCATGTTTTTGTAAATGACCCTGCAAAAGGTTATGGTGTCTTTACTGAAAATATGTATGAATTAGGTTTATAGGCTAGATTTGCTCAACAAAAAACTGCCTATTACAGACAGGTTATATGCTTGTCTGTAATACATATAACATAAAGTTAAAGTATCCAGATCGCATAAAAGTCCATAATGACAGTTTAATTTAAAATATATTATTTATTATTATTCCCTATCTACTATCTTCGCTAAATCCGCTTTCAACCAATTCAACAAGAGCATCAACAGCGGATTGCTCATCAGAACCGTCAGCAATAATTCTAATCGCAGTCCCACCAACGATACCAAGAGAAAGAATACCAAGAAGGCTCTTTGCGTTTACACGGCGTTCTTCTTTTTCAATCCAAATTGAAGACTTAAATTCATTAGCTTTTTGAATAAAAAACGTAGCTGGTCTAGCGTGCAAGCCAACCTGATTTTGTACCATAACATCTTTTACATACATATTAACACAACTCCCTAAATTAAATTCGATAATTCATATACCAATTGCGACTAGCAGAAAAAAGTCTAAACCCAATAGTGTTTTGTTGATAAAGTATATTGACATTTCAAATTCTTGAAAAGTTAAGTTACTTTGGATTTTAACATTCCCTTTTTATTTTCTTTGCTAATTATCATTATACAAGCTAAAAAAACTATAGTCAACTTCAAAAGGGCTATATTGTTCATTTTTGAGTGAAAGTTCTACGCTTTGATTATACCACTTTAAAATATCTGTTCAATTTTTGTTAATATTCACGAAGAAATCATTGATGTTTTTACATTATGTGGTGGATTATTTAGATTACACAGTTTTCAACACGTGATTATATATGGTTTTTACAAAGAATATTTCTAAATCATTAATGAAAAATGTATAAATTAAAGATAAAATGCTTAGAAAATATTAAATGCAAGTATTTCCATTAATTCTTAAGAATCCATTAGTCTTTAAATTTTATATCTGTAGATAATGCTTTTGTATATTTTTCATATAAATCGGGACGTTTTTCTTGGGTGATTTCAAGGCTTTTTTCATGCCGCCAGTCTGCTATGTTTTTGTGATGCCCTGATAAAAGTACGGGGGGAACGACTTCACCTTCCCACTCCTCAGGACGTGTATATTGGGGGTATTCTAGAAGCCCATTAAAATGGCTTTCTTCCTCGAAACATTCAGGGCTTGATAATACACCATTGCACATACGGGCAACACTGTCAATAAGAACAAGTGCTGGAAGTTCACCACCTGTTAAGACATAGTCGCCAATAGAAATTTCTTCATCAACGATTTTATCTATTATACGTTGGTCAACACCTTCATAATGCCCACAAATTATAAAAATATCCTTCTTGAGAGATAATTCAGCGGATTTTACTTGAGTTAAACGAAATCCTTTCGGTGTCATATATATAGTATGCGGTTTACAGCCCAGCTGTTCACATACAGCCTTATAGCAGTTATATATTGGCTCTGCCTGCATAACCATTCCCATACCACCACCATATGGAATATCATCAACACGCCTATGTTTATCCGAAGTATAATCACGAATTTGCACAGATGAAATATCTATGATACCCTTTTTTCTGGCACGACCTATGATGCTTTCAGATAAAACAGCTTCACACATTTCTGGAAATAAAGTTGCAATCCTAATCCTCATCATCAAAAAGCCCCTTCAATGGTCTAATTTTCATTATATCATTATCGATATCAGTTTCAATTATAACATCTGCAATTGCAGGTATGAGAAAGGTTTTGTTTTCTCGTTTAAGGCTATAAACATCGTTTGCACCAGTTTGCAAGACTTCTTCAATTTTGCCATAGAACATACCATTATCAATATCATAAACGCTTACTCCAATTAAATCCTGTATAAAGTGTGAATCCTCGTCTAATTCAACATCATCCCTATTCATGTATAAAATGGAATCCCTAAGCAGATTTGCACTATCAATATCATTAATGCCCTTAAACTTTAGTATAGCCATGTTTTTATGAATTCTTGCATTTTCAATAATAATTTTTTCTTTTTTTTCTCCTAAATATAATTCTTCAAATTCACATAGAAATTCAACAGAATCGCACCAATGCATAACCTTAATTTCACCCCTAAGCCCATGCACATTAACAATCTTTCCTATTTCAAGGAATTGCTTTCTCATAAAAATCTCCTTCCGATTCATGGAATAAAATATTGTATAATAAAGAATGAAAATTAAATATTAATTAAATCTTTAAAATAAATATAATATAAACTATTATATCATAAAAAACTTTCTAGAGAAAGAGTAAAAAAATATACTTACCAATTAAGATATAAATCACCCTCCATGCAGGTATTATCCAACAAGGAGGGTTGTTTTATAAGATATTAGATTTTAAGTTCTATCTCTACAAAATTGCCGTTTGGGAATTCAATTATTTGCCCTTTAAGATATTTATTAAGCGTTATAACATCAACGATGTTAAT
>JAAYSW010000076.1 GCA_012523875.1 Clostridiales bacterium | reverse complement strand
GTGGAAATAAAGGATGGTGACATCTATACTTTAACTACAAGAGAGATAGAATGTGATGACAAACAGGCATATATTACATTTAAAAAGCTTCCACAGGATATTATTACTGGGACACGAATATTAATTAATGATGGTGCTGTTGAACTTGTGGCTGAAAAGATTACTGCTACAGATATAGTATGTAGGATTGTCCATGGTGGAATACTTTCAAATAGTAAGGGAATTAATGTTCCCGGTGTTCAGCTAAGTATGCCATATTTGAGTGAGATTGACATGAATGACCTTGAAGTTGGTGCTAAATTAGGTTTTGATTTTATTGCTGCAAGCTTCGTAAGAACTTCTGCTGACATCAATTATATGAGGAAATTCACACATAGTCTTGGTTGGCATGACCCTAGAATTATTGCTAAAATAGAAAATACCGACGGTGTTGAGAATATTGACGAAATTCTTGAGGTGGCAGACGGAATCATGGTTGCAAGGGGGGATATGGGTGTTGAAATCCCCTTTGAGCAAATTCCAGCAATTCAGAAGAAATTGATACAAAAAGGATATAATGCTGGTAAACAGGTTATTACTGCAACACAGATGCTTGAATCAATGATAACAAATTTACGCCCCACAAGAGCAGAGATAACTGATGTTGCTAATGCGATTTATGATGGAACAAGTGCAATAATGCTTTCAGGAGAAACTGCTGCTGGTTTATATCCAGTGGAAACTGTAAAAACAATGGCTTTAATCGCTAGAACCACTGAGCATGATATTGATTATAGAAGAAGGTTTGAGCGTAGGGAGCATGAGAAAAACTCCAATATAGCAAATGCAATAGCCCATGCGACAGTTACAACTGCACATGATTTGGATGTTTCTGCAATTATTACTGTTACAAAAACAGGAAAGACAGCAAGGCTTATCTCAAAGTTCAGACCATTATCACCTATTATAAGCTGTACTACAAATGAAACTATCTGCAGGCAAATGAATATGTCTTGGGGTGTTACCCCGTTGTTAATTCCTGAAAAGGATAATACAGATGAGCTTTTCAGAACAGCAATAGAAGCAGCGAAACTGGCTGGTTATGTGAAAAAAGGAGATGGCGTTGTTGTTACTGCCGGTGTTCCACTCGGAATCGCTGGAACAACTAACCTCATGAAAGTCGAAGAAGTAGAATAGCAAGGTTATATAATAACGCAAGAAAATCGGTCTAGCCAATCATAATGGTAAGACCGATTTTCTATATTGAAAGGAAAGAGAGGGTCAAATTAATTTATTTTAGTAATTTCTGCACCCTTATAATAGTGCATGAGTATTTCATCATAGGTTTTGCCTGAATTCGCCATGGCATTAGCACCATATTGACTCATGCCAACTCCATGTCCGTAACCTTTTGTTGTTATTGTGAATAGTGAATTTTCATATTCTATTTCAAAAGCAGCAGACCTTAAAGAAAATATTGCCCTAAAATCTAGTCCTGTTAATCTTATGCCACCTACCGTGAGATTTATGACAGTTTCAGATTCGGTTTTATCATCAATTTTTATCCATTCGCTTTCTTCACCTTCAAGACTTATATTAGGATATGCAGATTTCAGGCGTTCTGATAATTCTTCTGAAGTGAACTTGTATTCTTCAAGATATTTAGGAGCTGATACATCATCGGAGCTATCTACTGGAACAAGGTAATCTACGGAGCTTCCCCATGCATTTTTAGCACTCTCAGTTTTACCAGTTGAAAGTGAGTGAAATGCAGCGATTATCGGGGTATCATCATATACTAAAATTTCGTTTACAACATCATTAACGACAGCAGAAATTTTATTATAATATAAATCATAATTATCGCCAAAAAACTGTTTAGCTTGATTTTCAGTGAAATATGCCTGATATTTACTGCTATCATTGGAGAAGTATGCACCATTTAATTCTGGTGAAGGGTTTTCAATTTCCCTAATTTTCTGGCGTTCTGCATAGGTGTGAGAAGCGACAGCTTGAGCTTTTAAAGCCTCTTCATGAAATGTGGCGGGCATTTCAGCACAGACTGCACCAATTATGTAATCACGGACATTTACTTCAACGACCTTGCCAGTGGTGATGTCTAGAACGAGATAGGTTTCATTATTTGTAGTAGTGTTTACGGGCTTTGTGGGGGTATTTTTAGCTGTATTGGTTGGGGGTAGTGAGGAAGACGATATGCTATCGGTTTCTGGTTTTGGTGAATAGGCGGCGGATTTTAGGAGAACTACGCTGGGAATGCCTAAGAGTAGGCAAGAGAAGATAGCAATTACTGATATATATTTTTTCATGATTAGACCTCCTTGACTTTAAGGAAATTCACTTTTTGTTAATACAACTTATATCTTTATATGGGGATTTCATAGTTATAATGGAATAACATTTTTATTTTACTTCTGCCCCTGACTTTAATTCTATCCGCCCCTGCCCTTGACCTTTATTCTAATCGCTCTTGCCCTAACTTTAATTTTATTCGCCCTTGCCCTTGACCTTATCGCTTTCCCACCGCAATGGGTATCGCCATTTAGTTGATAGGGGTTCGGTGGGAAAGCATCTATATTAAGTCAGCGACCCAAAATTCAAAACGGTTTTTGTTTTGGATTTTGGTTGAGCGAGCCTAAGCCATCGCGGCGATTGAGCGACGCATTTCTTTGGTTCGTTTCTTTGTGCGAGCAAAGAAATGAACATATAT
>JAAYSW010000075.1 GCA_012523875.1 Clostridiales bacterium | reverse complement strand
CTCTATAAGGATAAGCTTTCTGATGTGGGTGTTATGGCCTATCCACTTGATTATATGTCACCTAAGCTACCTGGATTGGGTGATGTAGATTGGAGTAAGTATGTATCAGCCCTTACTGATATTGGCTATGATGGTTATACCTGCATAGAGATTGAAGATAAAGCCTTTGAAGGTTCGATGGATGACATAAATAAATCACTAAAATTAAGCTATCACTATATGCGTCAATTTGTAATATAGCATAGTATAGGTTTTGTTTAGCCATATGCCTTATGGAGGGGTTTTATCCTTCCTTAAATATTATTTCAGTTACTTTATAATCGACTTTTATCTTAAACGCTATCGTTTTTTATAATAATAAAAGGTGAGTGAAAATTTCACTCACCTTTTATGTTAAAGCTTCTCTAACACTTTTCCCATCTGCCTGATTCAAAGGATCTAACAACAGCATCACAAACCTTACTTATCTGGTAAGCAACATCAAAACTTGTAGATGGTTGTCTGCCCTCAATAATTGATTTTACAAATTCATATATTTCTATCGTTTTCAGCTCACCATATCCGATATTCATACCTGGAATATTCCATGTAACTTCCCCATAGAAATGTGCAGGACCTGTGTAAATGGTTTTGAATCCACGCCTATCATCAGGATCTTTTGCAAAACAAACCTGCAATTCATTTAAACGCTCATAATTAAAGAATAGTGAACCTTCTGTTCCATGAACTTCAATTGTAATAAAGTTATTTCTGCCCCATGCATTCCTAGTAGCCTCAATACTACCCACCGCACCACTTTCAAATTTAACAAGGAAAGATGCTTCATCATCAACATCTACAGGAGCTTTTTTAGCGTCACTATCAATCTTTACAGTACCAAGTAAATCCACACCACCCTCTTGCACAGGTCTTTCATCGATATAAGTTTTAATATTTGATACAACCTCAGATATATTTCCAGCAAGGTACTGTGAAAGGTCAATAACATGAGTTGCAATATCTCCCAATGTTCCTGCACCTGCTATTTCTTTCTGGAACCTCCATGAAAGTGGTGATGCCGGATCTGCACTCCAGCTTTGTAGGTATGTTGCTCTAACATTTAAAATCTCACCAATTGAACCTTCCTCAATAAATTTCTTTGCTAAAACAACTGCTGGTATTCTTCTATACTGATATGCACACATAGTTATTATATTCTTTGATTTTACTTCCTCAGCTGCGTCAGCCATTGCTTTTGCATTCTCTATGGTGTTTGCAATCGGTTTTTCGCAAATAACATGTTTATTTGCTTTTAGGGCTGCTATTGATATCTCTGCGTGGGAATCATTCGGTGTACACACGCTTACAACATCAATTTCTGGGTCATTTACAATGTTACGCCAATCCGTACAACTTTTTTCAAAACCGAATCTTTTCTTTGAATCCTCAGCAATTTCTGGGACTATATCACATATAGTCTTGAACACTGGCATAGCTGGTGCTGGCCAGAAAAATTTAGGCATATTTGAAAATGCAACAGTATGGGCTTTGCCCATAAAGCCTGCACCTATAAGAGCAATATTTAACTTTTCCATAATAAATTCCTCCAATATTTTTATTATAATCTATCTCTTTTGTTTTTGTGATAAATTGCTTAATACTACTGCAACTACTATAATTACACCCCTTACTATCGTCTGCTGTGCGCTACTCAAGCCCGCAAGTATCAATGCATTGTTAATCACACCCATTAGTATAGAGCCGACTAATGCACCAACTACTGAACCTGTACCACCACTCATTGATGTTCCACCGAGTACTACTGCTGCAATAACTGACATTTCATCCCCCTCACCAAAAGAGAAACGTCCTGCCTGCATGCGTCCTGCATAAAGAATACCTGCGAATGCTGCGAATACGCCTGACATTAAAAATACAATGATTTTAATTTTATCAATTTTAATACCACTATAACCAGCTGATACTTCATTTCCTCCGACTGCTAGTGTATGCCTTCCAAATATTGTTTTATTAAAGATGATAACTCCTACTATATAGAATAGTATTGTCCATAAAATCAAGACTGGCAAACCACCGATATTACCAATACCGAACACTTTATTAAAGGTCATATTTTTTATAGGAACGGCGGCTGTATTTGTAATCCACATCGCACTACCTCGTATTACCGACATCATTCCCATAGTAGCCAAAAATGGTGGAATCCTGAACTTTGTAACTAAGATACCATTTATTAGTCCAGAACTAATACCTAGGGTTAACCCACATACCAACGCAAGAAATATCGAATCAGTCTTTTGTAATACAAGTGAAACTATCATTGCACTCATAGCTGCAACTGCACCAACTGTCAAATCTATTTGTCCTGATGCAATTACAAAGGTTCCTGCCACTGCCATAATTGAAATCATAGCCGTCTGCCTTAACACATTAATAAGGTTATTTTGAGTTAGAAACCCCTTATCACCAAGTACGATAGAAAATAATGCAAACATTATTACAAATACAATGTATACCATGTATTTGTTCCATTCTATACTACCAAAAAATAACTTGCTTTTACTAATTTCTTTGGACTGCATTTTGGAGTTCCTCCTCTGAATTTATATTCTTTCTTAAAATGCTAGCTGTAATTTTTCCATCAAACATTGTAATTATTCTATCACATACGGAGAGTAGTTCTGTGAGTTCTGATGAAACAAGGATTACACCTTTACCCTCATCTGCAAAGTTTCTAATAATTTCAATTATTTCCGTCTTTGCTCCTATATCAACACCTGCTGTAGGCTCATCAAGCATCATAACTTTTGGGTTCATATTAAGCCATTTTGCAATAACAACTTTTTGTTGGTTTCCACCAGATAATAAATTTATTTTTTTGTGAATACTATCAGTTTTAATATTTAATTTTTTTATATCATTTTTTGCTAGTTCATTTGATGCTTTTTCACTGATTAAATGGGTTCTACCTACTAAAAGTTTCCGTAAGTACGGAAGTATCGCATTGCTCTTAACTGAATGTCCAAGGACTAGACCCTGTCTTCTTCTGTCTTCAGGTATTAATGCAAATCCAGATTTTATAGCATCTTCTGAATTCTTTATATTTACTACTTTACCCATGAGTTCAACTGTTCCGCCAAGTTTTCTTCTGATTCCAAATAGAGTTTCTAATATTTCTGTCCTCCCACTTCCCATCAATCCAGCAATCCCTAATATTTCCCCCTTTGTTAATCCAAAGGAAATATTCTGTATCTTTTCATTTATTTTGAGATTATCTACTTTAAGTATTAAATCTCCATCAGCATCATATTCTCTTTCAACCCATTCGAATTTTCTTTGGGAAGTTTCGCCACCAACTAAATGTGAAATGATTTTATCGAGATCCATGTTTTCAATTTTATCAGTAATAACTTTCTTACCATCCCTTAATATTGTAACTGAATCAGATATTGATAAAATTTCATTCATTCTATGGGAGATATAAACCATTGATACACCATTTTCTTTAAGTTGTTTTATTATTCTAAACAACTGAACTGTTTCTGAATCTGAAAGTGATGCAGTAGGTTCATCAAGGATAAGAATTTTTGCATTCTTAGATATTGCTTTAGCAATTTCAATCATTTGGCTCATTCCAACGCTAAGTTGATTTACCTTTAATTCTGGATTAATAAATATCCCTAATTCATTCAAAATTTCTTTAGATTTTTTCTTCATAGCCGCAACATCCCTAAATCCATTCCTTGTCAATTCCTCACCTAAAAATATATTCTCTGCAATGGACATAGTCGGTACCAATGATAACTCTTGAAATATCATGGCAATTCCATTTTCTTTTGCGTCCTTTGTGTTTTGAATGTTTTTTTTCCCCCCATTAATGAAAACCTCACCTGAATCAAGACTATATACACCCGTCATTATCTTCATAAGAGTAGACTTCCCCGCACCATTGCCACCAACAAGTGCATGGACCTCCCCCTCTTTCAAGGAGAAATCAACATTTTCTAATACAGATACACTGCCAAAAGATTTATTAATCCCTTTCATCTCCAATATCGCTTTACTCAATCTCACCACTCTTTTCTTATAAAGTAAAGTATAAATTAATTAGGCGTTTTAATAGGTTTTAAAACGCCTAATTAAAACTTCGTAATATTATTCTGCTGCTTCTTTTAGCCAATCTGGTGCATCTACATGATATACCTTTGTATATGCTTCAAGAATATTGTTTCTATCTACACGCATTGCAGGTACCGCTACATATGCGGGTGCTTCCTTACCAAGAAGCGAATATGCTGCAAGAGTCGCCTCAGCAACACCTTGGTCATATGGCAACTGTGCACCAAGTCCTAAAACTGTTCCTGCTGCTATTTCTTTTGCAATATTATTACCTAAATCAATTGTGCTTAGCTTAACATTAGTGTAACCACCGGCTCTTAATGATGATAACACACCCTCACATGGTACATCCCAATGTGCAAAAATTGCATCTATATTAGGATTTTGAGTAAGCATTGCATCAGCGACAGAACTTGCTGCGTTTGTATCTGTAAATCCCATTTTTGAAACAATTTCTATATCAGGGTATTTATCTTTCATAGTCTTTTCAAATGCTTCTAATCTCTGATTCGTTACGAAGAAATCAACATCATAGAAAACAACACCAATCTTACCTTTTCCGTCTAACTCCTCACCTATCAAATCTGCTGCGATTATTCCATTGCCATAGTTATCAGCTGATACGCAACTTACATAATTTTCTCCAGCCTTAAATCCGCTTGGAACATTATCCATAAAAATTATTCTAATACCTGCATCTGCTGCCCTTTGATATGCATCTGCTGTCGCAACTGCGTCTGTTGGTATGCTTATAAGAATATCAGGTTTTAATGCCATGACCGTTTCAATATCTGCAACCTGTTGTTCTGCTGAGAAGTTTGCATCAGTTGTAGCAACAATTTCGATACCTAATTTTTTAAAAGTATCTGTTAAACCTTTTACCTGTGAGGTAGACCAATCATTACCGCCATAGTGAAGACAAATGGCAGCTTTATATTTTCCTGCTTTAATTTTATCAATTTCCTCATCTGTTAACGATAAAGTTGTTGCATTAACAGCAGCCTCACCATTCGGTCCTGTTGATTTAATCTCAGCAGTATCATTATTAGCCGTCGATGAGCTTTCTGCTTTGCTTGTTTGGGCCTTTGATTCTGATGAATCATCCTTACCTCTATTTCCACAAGCAGTTATTACAAACATCATTGATAAAGCCAATAATGCTGATAGAATTTTTTTCTTTTTCATAATTAACTCCTTTTGATAATCATTATTTTATATTAATACTAGTGTAGTGGCATAAATTCCTGTAGAAACTCAAATGATGTCTTACAAGCATCATATGGGTCACCTGAATAACCATCAATTTCAACTAACCAATCACCATTATAATTATTCTGCTTAAAATAATTTATAATATTCGATAAATTTATATCCCCCATGCCGAGTGGAACAAACATTCCATCTTTTAAATCTTTGAGATGCACATATTTAATACGGTTATAATACTTCTTTATTATTTCAAGTGAATCCCCTCCACCTGCCTCAAGATGAGCGATATCTGGGCAAAATGGAATATCTGTTAGAGCAAAAAGTTTATCAATCTGGTCTGGTTTTTCAACAATACAACCTAAATGTGGATGATAGCTTGCAATGAGCCCATGTCTTTTAACAATATCATTTGCTTTATCAACGCCCTTTGCAAGTAATTCATAATCTGAATCCTTAATTCCACTCGAACGAATAGCCCCTCCACCTAGCACAATATGTTTTGCTCCAAGCTCCTTAGCCAGCACAGTAACTTTTTCTATACGATATAGCTCGTCCTCCAAAGCATCCTCATAAATATAGTTTGCACCAATATAAACACCAAGTAATTTTGCATTATATTTTTTTAGAATTTCAGTAAATTTCTCTGGGTTTTCCTCATAACATGATAAATTACCATCAAATATTTCAATATTACCAAATCCTATTTCTGTTATCTTTTTTATCGCATCCTCGTCATCACACATAGTCACATATCTTATATCCTTAACACTTGTTACCCCTCCACCTGAACCTACTAGCTCACCGAATGCATTTGTCATATACCCTAAACTCATAATTAACTCCTTTCAAACTCAATTTTTAGTTTGAGTTTTAATTTTTATATAAATATTAACTGTATAATTGGTGATTTTAATGGAATAAATAATTATATTGATTTAACTACAGTTTTATTGTATCTGTTTTTTATTCAATTATACTATTTGACATTTAGTCTAATAAGTTTCCAGTAAAATTTATAAAAATGGAGGTACCTTTATGAAAAAAATAGTTTGTGCAATACTTGCCTGCTTAATTTTTACACTAAGCTTTACTGCTTGTGGTAAGAAAAATAATAATAATAAAGATGGTCCAATTGCTATAATTGTTCCATCAGCAAGTCATGGTTGGATGGCTGGTATAGCTTATTTTGCAAAACAAAAATGTGAAGAATTAAATCTTAAAGAAGGAAGTGGTTATAAACTCCTGACATCTGCAAATGTAAATGAACAAGCAAACCAGATTGAGGAAATGATTAATCTTAAATGCTCCGCAATTGTGTTGCTTCCCCATACCGATGAGGTTTCAGTGACCGCACAAAAAATTATAGATGCTGATATACCTTTAATTGTTTTTGATAGAAAAGTTTCATCTGATTACACAGCCTATTTTGCAGGTGATAACGCAGGCATAGGCTCGTATAGTGCTGATTATCTTGGCGAACAACTCGGTGGTAATGGTACTATTGCTGTATTAAATGTTCCAAGCTCAGGCTCAGTAAGCACCGAACGTGTTAATGCCTTTAAAGATGTTATATCCGATAAATACCCTAATATAAACTTAATTGATATGACAGCCCCTGATTTTACACAACAATCAGGTTTAAAGACACTTAGCGATATACTTGTAGCCAATAATAAAATTGATGCAATATTTTCAATAGATGATGAATCCTCAATAGGAATGCTACAAGCTATAAAAGATGCTGATAGAACTGATATAAAATATATAACAGGTGCTGGTGGAAGCCAAAATTATTTCACTAAAATTGCTGATGCTGAACAGCCTATTTGTATCACTGCAACATATAGCCCTAGCATGATTAAGGATGCAGTTCAGGCAGCTGTTAATATAAGGGATGGTAATGAAGTAAAAAAAGATAACATTATCCCTCCTACTATTGTAACTAAGGATAATGTTTCTAATTTGTTAGATCCTAATTCACCCTATTAAGAATAATGAACAGGAGCTAAAAATGCCTAAGTATATTGTTGAAATGAAATCAATTGAAAAAGCATTTGGTGGAAACAAAGTTTTACATGGTGTGGACTTTTGTTTACAAAAAGGCTCTGTTCATGCCCTTTTGGGCGAAAATGGTACTGGTAAGACTACGCTAATGAATATTCTTGGTGGAGTAATCCCGTGTGATAAAGGTGAAATTTATATAAATAATGTGAGAACTAAAATAAACTCTCCCTCAGATGCCGAAAATTATAATATTGCATTTATTCATCAAGAGATAATGCTTATTAATGATTTATGCATTTATGAAAATCTATTCTTAGGTAATGAGTTAAAAAAAGGGTCAATAATTAACAAGAAGGCTATGATTCATAAATCGAGGAATATCCTTAATAATATGGGGATAGAGTTAGATCCATCAGCACTGACTAGTACTCTGACTGCCTCATATAAACAAATTATAGAAATAGCCTCAGCATTACTAAAAAATGCAAAGGTAATTATAATGGACGAGCCAACGGCATCTCTTAATCACACTGAAATCGAACGAATTTTTATGATAATGGAAACATTGCGGACAAAGGGTGTTAGCTTTATTTTTATATCCCATAAATTAAATGAGGTTCTAAAAATTTGTGACCATTTTACGGTGATGCGTGATGGGAGTATTGTGATTTCTGATAGGCTCACCGCTGAAATAGATGAACATAAACTCGCTGGTTATATGGTTGGAACTGAAGTTAGCTTTAATTCTGCATACTCCCCAAGAACAATTGGCAAGGTAATCTTAGAAACAAAGAATTTATCACATAAAAAGTATTTTGAAAATATTAATCTTACCCTAAGCCAAAATGAAATAATCGGAATAACTGGTCTTTTAGGGGATGGTAGAAGTGAGCTTTTCGCTACTATTTATGGTTGTAATCCAGAATATACGGGTGAAATTATTGTTAATGGAAAAAAAGAGAACCTTAGTTCAACTTCTATGGCAAAGAAACTTGGAATTTCTTATCTACCAAATAATCGCAAGGAAAAGGGGATTATAAAGGATTTATCTATATCACAAAATATGAGTATTGCTATCTTAGATAAGCTTAAAGGATTATTTTTAATCAATAAAAGAAATGAATTTTCATCTAATAAGAATTTTGTAAAAAAACTCAATATAAAATTACACAGCTTAAATAATTCCATTTTAAATCTTTCGGGTGGCAATCAGCAAAAAGTCATCTTAGCTAAAACATTGAGCAGTAAGCCTAGTATTTTAATCTTAGATAATCCTACGCAAGGTGTTGATATTTATGCGAAATTTGAAATTTATAATATTATTACAAAGCTTGCAGAATCAGGTGTTGGAGTTGTTATTCTCTCTAATGAACCACAGGAAATCATAAATTTATGTGATAGGATTTATGTTATGTATCAAGGGGAAATAAAAAAAGAGTTTAATCATAATGAAGCCTCACAAAAGAAAATTATGATTATTGCTACTGGTGGAACTTTATAAAGGATTAAAACTTCTATGAAAAGTATATTAAATAAAGATAATTTCAAAGATTTCACAAATCAAAACAGTGCATTTATTGCATTCATTGGGTTATTTCTTCTTGCTATCATAACCTGTGGAACTACCTTTTTAAATATGGGGAACCTTATGAATATTCTTAGAAATAACTCCATCATTGGAATTGTTTCACTAGGAGCAACCCTTGTAATTATTAATGGAAGTATCGACCTCTCGGTTGGCTCACAACTTGCATTAACTGGATTAATTGCAGTTTCGATTATAAACACCACGCAAAGTATATTACTTGGAATTATTATAAGCCTAATCTCTGCAATTGTTTTTGGTAGCATTACAGGCTGGTTAGTAGCAAAATTTGATGTCCCTGCATTTATAGTAACACTAGGTACTATGACTATTTACCGTTCATTATCACAATATCTTTTTGATGGAGGAGGACTTTTAGTTTCAGGAAAATCTGCAAAAACATTTATATCAATATCCAACACAAACCTCTTTAATGTAATCCCACTACCGATTATTTTTTGGCTTGTACTCGCATTTATAATATCTTTTTTTATGTCTAATACACCTACGGGTCGATATATTTATGCAGTTGGGAGCAATGAAAAGGCCACAAGACTTTCAGGAATAAATATCAATAGAGTGAAAGTATATACATTTATTATTTCTGGAGTATTTATCAGTATTGCTGGAATTGTTGAGGCATCAAGACTTGGTAGTATAAATTCTGCTTCTTCTGGTATTTCATATGAGATGGATGCAATCACATCCGTTGTTATTGGTGGAACAAGTATGTCGGGTGGTAGGGGCAGAATTATAGGTACAGTATTTGGAACGCTAACGATTGGTGTAATAAATAATATGATGAATTTATTTGGTGTGCCACCATTTTTAGTAGGTGCTGTAAAAGGAATGATAATTATCATTGCCGTACTCTTTCAGAAGAGATTAAATATAAAAGAAAATAATTAGAATTTATCTTAAATGCTGGAAAAATATCCCCCTCTTCAATAAAAAATGGTATAGCAAAATGCTATACCATTTTTGTTAAATATTTTATTTATACAATAGTTAAATTATACTATACTCGCTTTCCTTCTAAATCTATAAATTTTCTGTGTTTCCACTTCTGTTAAATCATTTTCTTCAATTATATCCGAGCTCCACTCTCCCCATTCATCCCATTCAGTATATATATTCTTTTTGAATGAGTAAATATATTCAACTACTTCCCTAGTCTTATATTTAAACCATTCTGAATCCTTAGTTCCATATTTTAAGGCATAATATATTCCACCAACATCATAACCTGCTATACTAATATTGGCAATTACAATATCATTTGCTGGGGTTAAAGTTCCATTATCATCTGCCTTATGCCATTTGGTATATGAAACATCAGAATCATTTTTACTGATAATCTCTTTATATTCCCAATCATCTATAGCTGTTTCAGTATTAAAAGTTGTAGCAAGCTGAGCAGTACCAAACGATTCAAGAATATCATCCTCACCTTTATAATTCCAACCACAATATTTAAAGCCCACCATTTTTGATGAAACCTCACATAATTCAGTGCTTTCTTTAGATTCTGAAATGTAATAATCCTCTTCAACCCAATCAGAATAAACTTCCTTAGTTTCATAAACTTCATAATCAGGGAACTCGTCCTTATTATTACTTTCCTTATAATCTATAGTTTGTTTTCTTGTGCGAGAACGATATTGAACCTTTTCCTCCACATCGAATTTATGGAGTTTATCAACAGGAATAGTCTCACTACTCCAAGCTGTCCATGTTCCTACACTTGTAATTAATGTAATTGTTGAGCCAACATCAACCCTAGTCCCTGGTGTTTTATCCTGCGACATTACATCACCATAAGGAATACTTTCACTGTTTTTAGTCTGTATTTCTACAACTAAACCTAAATATTCAAGCATTGATTTTGCTGTGATTTTATTTTGACCTACAGTATCAATAACTTTTACGGTTTCAGGCTTTGTCGCTTCCTGTTGCAAATAATCATCGCTAAGTGAATGGATTATTGGATTTATGGGCTTATCAACATCACTTGCTTTTTCTGCTGGGACTTCCTTTTCAACTATAATTTCCTTTTCAAGAACTGGCGGAGTAGATGGTTGTACAGGCTGGGTAGTTTGTTGGGCAGTTTGCTGATTCTGTACGGATTTAATTTCATCAATTGGCTTATTGAAAAAGTCATCACTACTAAGCTTAGTGGCTTTTGCCTCCTGTTCCTTATTTTGTTGTTTTTTTACTACATCATCTTTAGGAACAGAAACTTGTTCCATGGTTTCTTTCACTTTAACAGGCTTTGGTGGTTCCTTAGCTCTTGTCTGTTTTTCAGCCACCACACTAGACGAACTAGATTTGAATAACTCAGTAATTGGCTTCTTTAAAATACTTGTTTCAGCCGGTTTATCACTTAACTTAATCTCTGAACCACAGAAGCCACAAAAATTAAATTTACCCTTTAGATTCTCTCCACAATTTGGACATTTCATATGTAAACCCTCCAACTAAATTTTATTGTGCGGAACTTATTGTAATATTAGTGATTGAGAATAATTACAATTTATATTCTTAAAAATGTCAGCTTGTAAAAAACATTCCTAACATACGTCAACTAATAGTTTACCATATTTATTATGATTTTTCAATATCTCTAAGCACAATCTTAAAAATTTTTTATAAATTATTGCAAAACCAAGTACAAAACTTGTTCAATATATATAAATCTAACTATGTTTTTATGCATGAAAATTTATTATAATCCTACTTATGAATTATTTGTAAATAAAATTACAATCTCTTGATTTTTATTTTCGCTTGTGATAATATTTTAATTATAACATATTATAAAAGTATTGATATTAAAAACTATTATTACATTTATTAAGGAGATATGAGTTATGGATAAAATTAAAATATTAGGGTTTGCTGGAAGTTTAAGATATGGCTCTTACAATAAATCATTGCTAAGGGCTGCAACAGAGCTTTTACCAGAAAACACTGAACTAGAAATATTTGATTTGATTGATATTCCTATGTACAATCAAGACCTTGATGGACAAGCACCATCGTCGGTTTCTGAATTTAAAGATAAAATTAAGGCCGCTGATGCAATTTTAATCTCTACACCTGAATATAATTATTCTATACCTGGAGTATTAAAAAATGCTATGGATTGGGCATCACGCCCTTATGGGGAAAATTCATTTGATGGCAAACCACTTGCTATAATGGGGGCTTCCATTGGGAGTATTGCAACTGCTAGGGCACAATATCACCTAAGACAAACCTGTGTTTATCTCAATATGCATCCTATTAATCAGCCAGAAGTTATGGTTGGAGTTGCACAGGATAAAATTGATAATAATGGTGTATTAAATGATGAATTTAGTAAAGAAGTTATCAAAGCTTTGCTTATAAATTTAGTGGAGTTTACTAAGAAACTGAAATAAAAGTTTTCCCAACCAACTATAATGACAATAAAAGACTGTAATACAATTTGTATTTACAGTCTTTTATGATTTTTATTTGAAATTTGGTTTATTATCAGTTTGCATTAATTATAATTATATTTTTTAGCTATTAAGTATATCATCCCAAGTTGTGTTTGGATCTCCCATTCTCATATTATAATATTTAAGTATTAATACTGCATCCTTTGAGTTCACCTTGCCATCCCTGTTAACATCTGCTCTAATTAATTGTTCTTTTGTTATTTCAGATTCATTTCCTCCCATTATGCTATTATATATTCTAAGAGCATTCGCAGCATCTGCTCCATTTATCTTTCCATCAAAATTAATATCACCTATTAAATATTCTTCTTTTACTACTGTTATTGTTCCACCCTCTGAATTATTACCTATCAGCCCATCATCTGATGCCAATAAATCTATATCGTACCAATTGATTTCATATTCCTTTCCATCCTCTGCATCCTCAGAAACCCTAAAATATATATCTACAATTGATTGATCCATAATCTTAGCCAACGCTGAAGCACCAACAACTATTATATAATTATCTGTTTTTTTAGCATCTAACATTAATAATAACCCTGGATTTTCATATCCTACAAACTCTAAATCTTCATCAAAACTTAAAACTGCACCAAAAGCTGTAATCCCAGGATTGTTTTTTATGTCAACACTAACTGTAACAATATCTCCAGCATAAGCTTCTTGGCTAGAAATGATTAATTCTGTCATATCGCTTGTATTTTGATTTTTTGTTGCTAAAGCTGTTAATGACAGAGATGAGAAAGCAACTGCAAATGTTGTTAGACCTGTTAAAATTACTCTTACTGTGTTTTTCATAAAGAACCCTCCTCATAAAATTTAAAAAGTCGGCATCCTTTAATAAGAACGCCGACTCAAGTGTCGTAAACTGCAACTGGCTGCCATATAATTAAGGCCCTGTAGTTTTGCGTCCTTATCTTTCGATAAGT
>JAAYSW010000074.1 GCA_012523875.1 Clostridiales bacterium | reverse complement strand
TCGGTGCGATAAAAAATGGAGTTTCTGAAGTTGTTGCGAATGATATCTTTAATGAAATGTCCAGTTTCGCATCATATGCTTTTAATAAATCTCACGCAGCAGCTTATGCATATTTAGCTTACCAAACAGCTTTTTTAAAATGTCATTATTTTAATGAATATATGGCAGCACTAATGACAAGTGTTTTATCAAATACTTCAAAACTTATGGAATATATTGAGGAATGTGAAGCTAATGGAGTTAAAATACTCAAGCCAGACATAAATGAAAGTTGCGAAGCATTTACAATTTCTGAAAAAGGAATTCATTTTGGATTATTAGCAATAAAAAATCTAGGCAAAGCTACAATAAAAAACATAATAGTTGAACGTGAAAGGAACGGTAAATTTATTTCGCTAGAGAGTTTTTGTGAGAGAATGACACACGCAGATATAAATAAGCGTTCACTAGAAAGCCTTATAAAAGCTGGTGCCTTTGATGGGTTAGGTTTGAACCGTAGGCAGATGCTTGATAATTTTGAGATTATATTAGAAAGTATTCATAATCAATTAAGGCAACAGGTTGAAGGTCAAATGGACTTGTTTGGTAATGAGGTCGAAAAAGAGAAGTTCAGCATTAGATACGAAGAAGTTGAGGAGTATCCGCTTAAACAATTACTGAGGATGGAAAAGGATACGATAGGAATGTATGTTTCTGGCCACCCACTTTCGCAATATAGCTTATATAGCAAGTTATTGAGACTTGACGCAATACAGGATATAATAAATGCAGATATAGCAGGAGGAAAATACAAAGATAATTCGCTTGTATCTTTATTATGCACTATTGTAGATATTAAAACTCATATTACAAAAAGTGGCTCTAGGATGTGCTTTATGGTAATTGAAGATATGGTGGGTTCACTTGATTGTGTGGTTTTCCCAAACATATATGAAATGTGCAAGAATAAACTTGAAAAGGATGCGGTCCTTTATATTTCCGGGAAAATATCAATCAAGGAAGATTCCGTAAGTATAATTGCTGATATTATTTTTGATGAGAAAGAGTTTATTAATATGGTTTCACGAAAGAGATTATGCATAAAAGCACAAAGTTCAGAGGAAAGTCTTATACAGAACGTGATAAGGCTCTCTAAATTCCATTTAGGGACTAATCTTTTATGCTTATATTTAACGGATTTAAAAAAATATTGTAGTCCAAAGGATAAAATTCTTATAGATATAAATGATAATTATTATACAAAGCTTATAAAAATTGTAAAGCCGGAGGATATAGGTTTGATTAATTGAGAAAAACATATAAATAATTGGATATCTATACTTGACAAAATTCTTAAATGTAGTAATATATAATTAAGAATTATAACTAATTTATTTATATATTATGCTGGAAAGGCAGGAGAAATGATGGCTAAAAAAATAGGAATACTTACAAGCGGTGGAGATGCACCGGGGATGAATGCAGCTGTACGTGCAGTAACAAGAGCAGCAATAAGAAAGGGCATTCAAGTATATGGAATTCGTAGGGGCTATAATGGTCTTATTAATGGCGATGTGTTTGAGATGAATGAACGAAGCGTTTCCGATATTATACAAAGGGGAGGCACCGTTCTTTATACAGCTAGATGTCCTGAATTTAGAACCGAAGAGGGTATGCAAACTGCAAAGGAAAAATGTATAGAATTAGGACTTGATGGTATTGTTGTTATTGGTGGCGATGGCTCATTTAGGGGAGCAGCTGATTTATCAGAAAGAGGAATTCCTTGTGTTGCATTACCAGGAACTATTGATAATGATGTTGCTTGTACTGAATATACAATAGGATATGATACAGCGATGAATACGGTTGTTGATATGGTGGATAAAATTAGGGATACAGCACAATCACATGACCGTTGTAGCGTAGTTGAGGTTATGGGTAGGAATGCTGGATATATAGCAGTTAATACTGGGATTGCTTGTGGTGCTACCGAGATTATTACACAGGAAACAGGTTATAGTTTGGATGATATTGCAAAGAAAATGCTTGAATCAAGGAAAACGGGAAAACAGCATTTTATAATAATTGTTGCAGAGGGTGTTGGACATTCTGATGAGATAGCTTCAATACTTGAAGAAAAGACAGGGATTGAATCAAGGGCAACTATTTTAGGTCATGTGCAACGTGGAGGTTCTCCAACTGTAAGAGATAGGGTAGTTGCAAGTCAGTTAGGTTATTATGCTGTAGAGCTTTTGGAGAGTGGGGTAGGCAATAAGGTAGTTGGAATGAAAGATAATAAAATTGTTGATTTTGATATTCAAGAGGCTCTCTCTATGAAAAAGCCATTTGAAGATGAGCTTTATAAAATAGCAAGGGAACTTGCTTTTTAAAATAAAGGCAATTGCAAAGTATCCATAAAATTGAATATTTGCAATCAGAGTAGGGAATTGTGCGTAAAGTGTCAGGCAGACGGGGAGTTGCTGTCTGAACGAAAAGCTTTCGCTTGCGGTGCAATTCTCGCATCCC
Organism: Clostridiales bacterium; assembly: GCA_012523875.1. GTDB lineage: Bacteria > Bacillota > Clostridia > Oscillospirales > Ruminococcaceae > JAAYPV01. Next base: position 3,263 of record JAAYSW010000074.1, on the reverse strand, counting down.
GCTGAATGCATAAAAGGAGCCTTTCATAAACCTCCATTTGTGCAACAGCGTGCATTTATGCTTTAGCGTAGATGCTGGCGGTTAGAAAACACAAATTTAAAAGGAGTGGTTAATTATGAAGGGCTTTTATAGTCTATTTTCTGACTCTGCACAAGAGTTAAAAAGCATAAGAACATTAACAGTAACAGGAATGATGATGGCATTAGCATTGGTTTTGAGGCATCTTGCAATTCAAATAACACCTGATATTAGGATTTCATTTGCATTCCTACCAGTAATAGTAATTGCAATGCTATATGGTCCAGTTGTTGGTGGTATGTCAAGTATTGCGGTAGATTTTTTGGGATATATAATAAGTGATGCAAAGATAAGGGAATATTCCTTAGTATTAGCAACTGTGCATATTATTGCAGGAATAATTTATGGTCTATTTTTATATCGCAAGGAAATAGATTTTATGAGAATTATTCTCTCAAGGGTTACTGTTGTTTTAATTTGTGATATGCTTTTGACATCAATTATTATTTATGTGTCATATGTAAACAAAAATTTTAACTTTAGGGTAGCATCCGATTTGCATGGATTCTGGGTATGGTTGACTCCTAGGATAACAAAATCACTATTACAGTTACCTTTCGATCTAATACTTGCCTGCATAGTGGTGCCGAGTGCGATACAGGCATATAAACGGGTTGGTAAACATTATATTGGATAATATGATTGAAAATATAAGTTCGCCAAAGATATCGGAGATTACTACAAGAAACTTTTTTCAATATGTGAAAGTAAACTTAATGAACGCATGGTTCTACTTTTCTATTCTGTGTCTAATATCTGTTGTATACCTACAAAAAATAAGCTTTTGCAAATAAATTCTGCCTTGACATAATGATATAAATCATATATAATATAGTACTAGAATATGCTTTTGAAATTGAACAATAATATAAGAATAAAAAGGTTATATATGGTCAATATCATCTTTATTGAAAAATATATAATTGAACATGGGGGAGAATAATATGACGAAAAAACAAATTTCCAGAGAGGGTTTTGAGAAACTCGAAAAACAATTGGAACATTTAATAACAGTTAGAAGGGCGGAGGTTGCTCAAAAGCTAAAAGAAGCAAGAGCTTTTGGCGATTTATCTGAGAATGCTGAATATGATGAAGCAAAGAATGAGCAAGGAATTTTGGAAGCTCAAATTGCTGAATTAGAGAACACACTCAATAATGCCGAAGTTGTTGATGATGATAAAATATCGATTAATGAGGTTGGGGTTGGTTCAATAGTTACAGTTCGTCAGATAGGGCATGATACGATTCAAAAGCTTCAATTGGTGGGGTCAACAGAAATAGATCCTGCTATTGGAAGAATATCTGATGAATCTCCTATAGGTAAAGCAGTTATGAAAAAGAAGGTTGGCGATACTTTCATAGTTGAAGCACCTATTGGTGAATTAGAATATGAGGTATTAGAAATATCAAAATAATAAAATGGAATACTGAGGGTTCAAATATTTGAACCCTCTATTAATGATAAAAGGTGGTTTGTTCTATGAGTGAAAATCAGGATAATCTTTCAACAGAAGAAATTGTTGAACAGGATATTAATATCCTAAAAAAGGTAAGGATTGAGAAATTAGCCGAATTAATGGAAAAGGAAGCTAACCCATATGAAATAACAAAATATGAAGTTACTGCTAAAAACATTGATATAAAAGAGAAATTTGATGAGATGGAAGGAAAAGCTGTATCCATTGCTGGAAGAATTATGACATGGCGTGATATGGGTAAGGCTAATTTTATTGACATTGCTGATAATACTGGTAGATTACAGGTATATGTTAAGATGAATGACATCGGTGAGGACAATTTTGCAGAATTTAAGAAATGGGATATTGGTGATATTGTTGGGATTGAGGGTATAGTTTTTAGAACAAGGCGTGGAGAAATATCCGTACATACCTCTAAGATTACACTGCTTTCAAAATCACTTTTACCATTACCAGAAAAGTGGCATGGGCTAAAGGATCAAGATATACGCTATCGTCAGCGTTATGTTGATTTAATTGTAAATCCAGGGGTTAAGGATACATTTATAAAACGCAGTATGGTTTTGCGTGAGATTAGAAATTACTTAGATAATTTAGGTTACCTAGAGGTAGATACACCAGTATTGCATACATTGGAAATTGGTGCAGCAGCAAGACCTTTTATAACACACCATAATACATTAGATATGGACATGTATCTAAGGATTGAAACTGAATTATATTTAAAAAGGCTCATTGTTGGTGGGTTTGAAAAGGTTTATGAAGTTGGACGTATTTTCAGGAATGAGGGCATGGATAGTTCACATAATCCCGAATTTACGACTATTGAAATGTACCAGGCATATACTGATTATTTCGGAATGATGGATATAATTGAGGATATGTATAAGGTTTTAACCAAGAAAATTTGCGGTGCTGATGTTATAGAATACCAGGGCATAGAAATAAACATGGGTGCAGAATGGAAAAGGCTCACCATGATTGAGTCTGTACTCCAATATGCTGGCGTAGATTATAATTCATGGAAAACAGATGAGGATGCAAGGGAATGTGCAAAATCTCATAACCTTGAAGTTGATGAAGGAAAGGATGCTACAAAGGGTCATGTCTTAATAGCTTTTTTTGAGGAATTTGTTGAGGACAAGCTAATTCAGCCAACGATTATTTATGATTATCCCGTTGAGAATTCCCCACTTGCGAAAAGGAAAGCAAGCGATCCATTGTTTACAGAAAGATTTGAGTATTTTATTTATGCAAGAGAAATGGGAAATGCGTTTTCAGAGTTAAATGATCCGATAGACCAAAGGGAACGCTTTGTAAAGCAGGTTGAGGCAAAACGCTCACAAGGTGCTAATGCAGAGGTGGATGAAGATTTTATTACTGCACTTGAATATGGTATGCCACCAACGGCTGGCTTAGGCTTTGGGCTTGATAGATTGGTTATGCTTTTGACAAATAGTCCATCGATTCGTGATGTATTATTATTCCCGACAATGAAGAGGATTTAGCGTAAATAAGCTCATATTTGAGGCTATTACTTGTAGTATTAATGCACATTTATAGCAGGGCTTTAAAAAGGTTTTCTAAAATGAAATAGGAATGTAAATTTAATTAACTATAGTCCATGAAAAAATCTTCATGGGCTATAGTTAATTTACAATGGATAAAACAAAAACAAGAGGCAGTCCACAAATTATGAACTGCCCC
>JAAYSW010000012.1 GCA_012523875.1 Clostridiales bacterium | reverse complement strand
TTGGAGGCTGGGCTTAGAGTTTACAACGGAAAAGCTATCGTTAACTCTGTAAATGCAGAGGATGAATCCCTTGATTCCGTACTGCCACTCGTGAAGAAATATGGTGCTTGCGTGGTTGGATTAACGCTTGATAAAAATGGCATTCCTAAGACGGCAGAGGGAAGATTTAAACTAGCAGAAAAAATAATGAACAGGGCTATAGAATATGGCATACCAAAGGAAGATGTTTTTATAGATTGTCTAACGTTAACTGCTTCCGCTGAACAAAAAGGAGTAATGGAAACGCTGAAAGCTGTTAAGCTTGTTAAGAAAAGACTTGGGCTTAAAACTGTTCTCGGTGTATCAAATATATCATTTGGACTTCCTAATAGGGAAATTATTAATTATAACTTTCTAACCATGGCTTTAAGCTATGGCTTGGATTTACCAATAATTAACCCCAATATCTCCTCCATGATGGGTGCCGTTCGTTCATATAATCTTCTTACAAACATTGATAAGAATGCTATTGAATTTATTGATGCATATGGCACAGAAAAAAATCCTACTTCTACGATTAAATCTGATAAGGAAATTGATATTTTCTATGCTATGGAACATGGGCTTAAAGCTGAGGGAGCAAAAATAACGGCAAAACTCCTTGAAACAAAAGAACCTATGTCCATTGTAAATGAAATCCTTATTCCAGCACTTGATAAGGTTGGTGAAGATTTTGAAAAGGGTATAATCTTTTTACCCCAACTCATTCTTTCAGCTGGTGTTGCCCAATCAGCTTTTGAGGTAATAAAAGAGAATCTTTTCAAAAATAATATCACCTCAGAAAGTAAAGGCACAATTGTTCTTGCAACCGTTAAAGGTGATATCCATGATATAGGCAAGAATATTGTAAAAGTTTTGCTAGAAAACTATGGCTATACTGTTGTTGATTTAGGTAAAGATGTTGATTATCAAGCTGTTGTAGATGCTACTATTAAACACAATTCTAAGCTTGTAGGACTATCAGCACTTATGACAACTACATTAAAATCCATGGAGGAAACAATAAAACTTTTGCGGGATAATAACCTTGATTGCAAAGTAATGGTCGGAGGTGCTGTTCTTACTCCCGATTATGCTATAAAAATTGGTGCTGATTATTACTCTAAAGATGCAAAAGAAAGCGTTGATATAGCCCGAAAGGTACTCGGATAATTTCCATAAAAATGGTGTATACTTGCATTAATTCTTGCAAATATACACCATTAAATTTATGCTTTACTTTTTGATTTCATCATCGACCTTTTCAACCATATTTCAGCTATGTCCAAAGCCTCATAAAGCCCATCCTTTTCACTTGTTCTAGTAATTGCCTCAAGTGGATTTAGGCTTTCATCAGTTGACATTAGATAAACCTTAACCTTGCTTGCTACATCTAAGTCTTTAATCTTTTTTGTTTCTATTATCTGAAGCATTACAACATAGTCATCATACATATTTCCATAATATAAAACATCATTATTTCTTACCAAAGGATATCCCTTATAAGTAAAAAAGCTAGATCCATTATACTTTTCTTTGCTCATATTACTACCTCCTCTTCTAAAAGCATCACTTAATAATTATATCATAAAGAAAATTATTTGGCAATAGTCGGAAGCTAGTTTTTACCACATATTTATATTTCATTCATGAACTAATCATAATTTCGAATAAACCTACCATTCTACTGTAAAACTTTTTTCACTATCAAAAATATCCATATTCTCCTTTAAAACATTGAGATATGAATCCCTGCATTTAAAACTTGTTACCCCATTAACCTTAATTATAAGTTTTCTGCCCTCATCTTTATAAAATTCGAGTTCAGTCTTTTTGCCAACCTGTGTTTCAACGCTGATTTTTGCAAGTGGTTCACCTGTAACTTCTCCTAAATAAATCTCCTCAGCAGGTGTATTAATTAAGAATGTATAAAACTGTCTAAAACGTTCTGTTAAGCATTCCTCACCATTCAAGGTTGATACATAATCATTTTTATCCTTACCAGAACCTGTGAAAACCATGCTTTCCTTACCATCAACTTCTATGGCTACTTCGCCAACCCTATAGAAATAATCACCTATAATTATAGTGGATATTGGGTCCCCTATATCCATTGTAACCCAAATGAGTTGTGTACTTGTGAAAGCATAAATAATATCGCTTCCCTCAAGATAGCCGAAATAAACTGATTCACCTTCTATATTATCCGACATCTTGCTAATTAATAAATTATATTCCTTTCCATCCTTTGTATCCATTTTAACAACGCAGAAGGGGTCATCTAACCCTGCTAGCTTAAAATCTTCTTCATTAGCTTCAAGATGGACAACTGCACTTGCTGTCAACCCAAACATTGAGTTCGTAATGTCTACCGATTTCATAACATCAAGATATGCGAATATAGGTTCAACCATAACAGCATTTGAAGTTGTGCCGCCGACATATTCCTCACCTCTACCACTATGAAATGCCTCATATACAATATCATAATCCAAATCAGCACGGTCTATAGATAATCTCTCCATGCCAAGAGATGAGTCATTTACACTTTCAATCAAGACTAAAGAGATATAGAATTCTTTAGAATATAGGAATGCACTTGCAGTGGAACTCACTGTTGTATAAATTGTATTACTATCCTTGAAACGGAAATATACTTCACCCTCAACAGGGCTTGCATCGCCAATTAAAAAAGAAATTTCCTTCCCATCATCTAACAAAACCTTAACTTCTGCTACAGGTGCATCCAGACCATATCTTTCAAGGTTTTCAGCATTTTCTTCAACAACAGTTGGTATTTTTGAATTCAACGCAGCATTAGGCATTGAATCAAGTTTTGCTATATCCATATTGTACTTTTCCAAGCCTTTAATTACAAAATCACTGCTATCGGAATCCATATTTCTTACAACTTGAAAACTACCATTATCGTTATTGATATCAATAGATACGACGTTTTCATCGGTGTATCCACCATCATTGCCAGTTAGCTTTGCCCATTCAGATATTAATGTTTTGCTTTCTGACTCTACAACTGAACTTACATCCGAAGATGAGTTATCATTGCTGGTGAGTTTTAATGCTATCAAAGCCCCCGACAATACAGCTAAAATTAAGATACCGATTATAATTCCCTTGACATTTTTACTCATCGGTTTCTTCTCCTTATATAAACAAATACCCCAATTGCAATAATGATTAATGGAATAACAAACATAGTAAGATTTCTTAATGTTTTAAGTTGGCTTTCAGTTACTGCAATAGTTTGGCTATCAAAAG